>JAFAQG010000804.1 GCA_019246575.1 Acidobacteriaceae bacterium | reverse complement strand
GCCGCTAGCGAGCCGTCTCACGCCTGCGCTCGTTCCCTCGCGTATGTTTGCGCCGCCGCGCGGACCAGAATGCCCATCTTCGGATGGCTCGGCTCGAAAGTCGGATCGATACCGCACGACCGCAGCGTTTCGCTGCAATCGGGGCCGATAGAAGCCACCAGCGTCCGGTTCAGCGCGTCTACAGCAGCGTCCCGGTCGCCGCGTCGGTCTGCAATCTGGAGAAAATGGTCAATCTGCACGCCCGTCGTAAACAGCACGACATCGAATCCTTGCGCGAGCAATTTCTTCAAAGCGTCCTCAATCGGAGCAGTATCGTCCGGCAGTTTCCATTGATAAACCGGAACCGGCGTTACGCTCCTGCCCTGCCCTTCGAGACCATGCACTAACTCCGGATTTGGGCGCCCGTACTCCTGCAGCGCAACGGATTTCTCGGGCCGCGCTTTCACCGCATCCAGCAGCTCGCGCCAGGTATTCGGCTCCGGAACTGAAATCGCAACGGGCACTCTCCATTCACGCAACACTGCCGTAGGTTTCGGTCCTCGCGCCACCACTGTCACATTCCGGAGTGCGTTCAGGAACTTGTCTTCGCGCTCCCGCGTTGCCAGAATCCGCTGTAGAAGCCGTGCACCGACACCCGTTAGAAATACAACCATGTCGAAGTCGCCTGCATAAAGCCTCTCGGCAAATTGAAATGCCTGCTCATTGTGCTCGACAGGCGCCTCGACGAGCGCCGGAGCGACAAACGGATCGCCGCCGTTGATGCGGATCAACTCAGCCATCTCGTTTGCTCGCCGGCTTTCGAACGACAGTACTTTGGCGCCGGCAAACGACATCATCACGACTCTACCGCAGCGACAAAATTTGTAAACCAAGCGTTGCTACGATGAGCGTGAGATATCGCTCATGAGCAGACGTTCCATAATTGTGGCGCTCGCGGCAACGCTGGCCGCCGGGGCCGCATTCGCACAGAAAACCGAGACAGATCCAAATGTGTTTCTCGGCGGCCCCAAGTACAAGAAGGACAAAGCCCCGAAGTCACGCTCGTTGAAAGGAACTGTCGTTGACGATACAGGCAAGCCGCTCGAAGGCGCTCTCGTTACGCTTACCGACACGAAAACCAATCACAAGCTCACGTTCTTCACCAAAAATGACGGCCGCTATAACTTTGACGATCTAAGCTTTAGCGTCGACTACGAAGTCATGGCTCGATTCAAGGATATGCAAAGCGAGCCGCGAAAATTGAGCCAGTACGATCACACACCTAACGCCGTGCGCATCCTTGAAGTGGAAGAGCCCGGTTCCGCCGAAACGAAAAAGCAAACAACGGAGGCGCAGAAGTAAGGTCGGTTAGGTTACCGTGCGCATAGCTGCGGATACTGTTTTTTCAGGGCTTGTAACTTTGGTAAGTCATTGTAGACGATGTACGGGTTATCCGGATTCTTGTCGAGATAGTGCTGATGATACGCTTCGGCAGCATAGAACCCGGTAAATGGTACCACCTGTGTCACGACAGGCTTCCTAAAGATATGCGCGTCGTTGAGCTGATGGATGTAAGCCTGCGCCACGCGCTTCTGATCGTCATTCATGTAGAAAATAGCCGAGCGGTATTGGCTTCCGGTATCCGGACCCTGCCGGTTTAGCTGTGTAGGGTCGTGAACTACGGAGAAGTAAACCATCAAGATCTGTCCGTAAGTGATCTTCGCGGGGTCGAACGTTATTTTCACGGACTCCGCGTGTCCGGTTGTTCCGGAACTTACGACTTCATAGTGAGCACTCGACTTATCGCCGCCCGCAAAGCCCGCCACGACGTTCTTCACGCCCTTAAGCCGTTCAAAGACAGCCTCCACACCCCAAAAGCATCCGCCAGCAAGCACAGCCGTTTGCTTGCCTTCCGCCGCGGACGCGGGAATATCGACGGCTGGTTCGGGGAAAGCTTGGTTCGCCGCGGCAACAGATACACCAAATGCAGTGAACGCGCCGGCAAACATCAGTAATAGCCGCATTGTGAAACTCCTTTCGAACGGTTACTTCCAATTCGGATTTTTTGCCGCACTTACAAGATTTGCAAGTATCCGGTATGCGCCGGGCACGCCGGCCGGAAGCTGACGATACAACGCATACGCGTCATAGATGTAGAAGCCTTTTCCATAGCGCGCCAGTAACAATCCACCGCTCTGAGGCGGCTGATCAGGGTCGTGTGTCTCTAGCAGGGCTGTGTAATGCGAGTCCCACTTATCCATAAACCCGTGACCACGCTCCTCTTCCCAGGCGGAGAAATCCGCGGCCGTGATTTTGTTCGGCCAATTCAACACGGGATTTGCCGGATCGAGCAGCTTCACCGTAGACGTTTCATCCACTACTTTGGCTGGATTCGACCCCAAGCTGAACGGATAGGGGCCGTAATTGCGATCGAAACTCTGCAGATTGTATTGCACAATCAACGCGCCACCGTTCTTTACATACTCGAGTAACCTGTCATTCGATGAACGCAGCTCGGGGCGGATAGCATACGCTCTGACACCCAGCACGACGGCATCGTACTTACTCAGGTCCGTGGTTTCTATGTCCGAAGCGGCGATAACTCTCACTGGAACGCCTAGGTCCTGGAGTGCGCGCGCCACTTCGTCACCTGTACCTGGGATGAAGGCCACCCGCAAGCCCGGCGCAGTCGTCACATCGACACCGACGGCCTTGTAAGTCGCCGGCCGGTAATAAGGATACGGTCGCACACCCGGATATCCGACGAGGCGATACCCCTCTTCATACGTGGCGCCACCATACTCGGCTGCTGCTTTGATCAAGTACGTTTCTTGCTTGATGCTGTTCGGGAAAACCTCGAAACTCACAGTTTCGCCATCACCTTGCCGCCGAAATGAGAAGCGATGCTCTGCGGGCGACGAGCGCCAATCCTCCGGCAACCGAAGCCGCAGCACGCCTTCGGCAGTTCCACTTACGTTGCTGTGCAAACTGCACGAAAACACGAATGATTTTGATTTCAGAGGTACTGCTCCCGCCGCCGGCGAAATCGCAACCGAAATAGCGGGACCTGCTAACAAAGGATTGGCTTCAGTACCTATACCTTCAACCCGCTGCATGGTCTGAACATACTTTCGAATTGCAAATTCCGCGCCTCGATAGTTTATTCGCGCCGTGGCGACTAAAGGATACGGTGCGAAAGAGACATTTTGGTAACCCTCGTCTTTGAGATCGTAGTAGGGCTGCTCTTCATCGGGCCGCGAAAAATATGGCCGCGTTAGAGTGGCGTCCTTCGGAACTTTCACACCAAAGCTCGATCGGCAATCTTTGCCCGCGGTGAGAGATTCGGGTTTCGATGCCTCGCCGTGGATCATCCAGTCCTTACCGTCCGAAGCAGTAACGCGAATCTCCTCGATGTTCACCGCCTCGGAACCCTGATTCAGGATGTTTGTATCGACGCCAAACGACTGGCCGGGCACGGCTACTGTGAATGTCGTCGATGGTCCGCGGAATCCGGGCATTCTCGACCCGGGCTCCTTCTCCGGGGCCACCGTCGCATGAAACGACAACGCGAGCGCCACTTTCAACGCGTGCTCGAACTGCCGCTCCTTTACTCGCAATTCGAATGCGACATCGCTTTTGCCCGGCTCAGGAATATCGCTTTTCTCGACTGCTTCCACAAGCGAACGCGTAGCGGATAAACCATCCGCCAGCAGCGGAGCAATCGCGCCCGGTTGGCCCGGATTGAAACGTGCGCTTGCCTCTTCTGCGATGGTCGAGATTCGTTGCAGCGCTGGTTTCAGGGAGCCGTCATCACTCTTAGCCAGACTCGCAATTCCGGTGAGCGAGACATCAATCCCGTCGTATATCGAGCGTTCCTGCTCCGGTACGCCGACGTGTGAACCGTAGCGATGATAAGAGCTCATGTACGGTGCAGCAGGCGGCATCGTTACCCCCGCATTCTGGCTCTTCTGCTTGCCCAGCCCTTCGCGGCCGATCTGCAGGAACGTGTAGCCGGACGGCGTATTGACATTACCCTCGGGAATTCGCACCGACACGGCAGGCTTTCCGCTAATCCACTCCCGGTTTACGTAATCGAAGAAACGAACGGGCACATATTTGTCGGTCGCATAATCGTAGATGCCTTCTTTTGTCGCCTCGAAATTCGGCACTCGCCCATAGACCTTCACGGGAGTCCAGGGCCGCAGCCCTTCTTTGATCTGGTC
>JAFAQG010000802.1 GCA_019246575.1 Acidobacteriaceae bacterium | reverse complement strand
AAACGGTCCCGTGACTTTGAAAGCAAGTAGCGGAATTTGTAGCATCCTTGATCAGCAAGGTCCACCCTACGAAGCCGACAAGGTGGGAGGGGTTGGAGTAGGGGGGAGGGAGTGAGAGATTGGAGTTGCGGGGCGTGAGCGGTTCATTGCGGTGATTCGGGGGAGTGAAGCGCGTTTATGAGTACTAATCTGGAAGGAGCTGAGCAAGCCGGGTCGACGGACTGGTGGGCTCGTCCAGCGATTGTCAAGCGTTTGATTGGTGCAACAGACCGCAATGCTTAGGCACTTTGCCGACGACAACCAGCGCGTTGCAACGTAGCTAAGGCTTGCACATAGAAGGAGGACCAAAACGACGGTAACCGCGAATTGGCACCCGAATCGTGATCTGCGAACCGGCATCACAGCCCGAGAATTTGCCACACGTTGGCACTTGCCGTCCAGTCCGCGAACGCGACGTGCTGACCATCAGGAGCCGGGACGGCATAGGTAGGCCTAATCGACTCCATCAGATGCGTGCGCACTTGTCCATCGAGATTGACAACGTAGAGCACACCGCGATTGGCATCAACAGCCGCAACGTACCAGTCTTTTCCGTCGGCTGCCCAAACTACGCCCGACAAGTTCTTGAGCGTTCTGATCGTTACAACTTTCTCCGAGGCTCCGGCACGTGCATCAAGCGGCACAAGTCGAATGGTGGCCTTGCGCGGATCGTGATCTGGGATAGCGACTTGCGAGCCATCGGGCGAAATATCCCAGTCCCCCACGACTGCAGGACTCCAAGCGGTTTTCGCCAGCTCCCGACCTGCTCCACCGTCAGGGTTAAGATCCCGGAACAAGAATTGCCCATTCTGTACTGCTCGAGTAACGCAACGGCCCGCAGTTCCCAGCGCACACGCAAATTCGCCCTGTACGGGTTGGTTTGCAAGAAAGATTTTTGCGGGTCCGCCCTCGATCGGGAACCCCATTAGGTTCCACCGGTTCGTCGGAGTTTGCTCGTTATAGAAAATCCATTTGCCGTCTGGCGTTATCCGCGGCAGGGCCTTGAAGCGATTCGAAACTACCAGCGGCTGAGCTTCGCTTCCATCAATCTCCTGCCGGAATAGATCACTATTGCCGTTCCGAGTAGACTCGAAAATGAGTAATCGGCTATCCGGGGTCCAGGCATGGGGAAAGTCGTCTGCATCACTGAATGTCAAACGTCGAATTCTGCTGAAGCGAGGGTATTGGTCCGTTGGCGGTAAATCGGCGAGGTAAATGTTGGGATGGCTATCTACGTCACGCACGGCAACTATTTCCTTACCGTCCGGGGAGGCGGAAATTTGTCTTAGGTTGTAGTCTCCATGCGTCAACTGCTGAGGCGAGTTCAGAAGCCTCCCAGTGTGTGGATCCGTGCGTACTCTCCAGAGATCGTAAACCAGAGACTTCTCCGGCGTGTTACGGAGAAACAGAATACTTCCATCGTCTAGACCGTATGCCGATTCCATGACGAAATGCTTTGCGGAAAATACCGATTGCCCTGAGTCCACGTTGACCGATTCGTACTCATGATGGTACGTATTTAGCGCCAGAAAAGCGTTCGGACTCGAGGCGAGATCACCCGTCCCATACTCCACTCGCTGGAACGCGATCCTCTTTCCGTCTGGCGACCAAAAGAGTGAGGTGAATGAAACGGTGTCACCGCCGTTCCGAATTTCATTACGGTTGCCCCCGGTTACAGAAATCACCGAAAGGATCGACTCGTCCGTGCTGGTGAAAGCGATCCAAGTTCCGTCCGGCGACGGAACTCCGTTCTTGCCGGTCGCCACCTGTTCTGGTTTGCCGCCCGCTGCCGGCATGACCCAGATGCTTGGTTCGTATTCGTCCGGCGCACCGATCATCGATCCCTCAAGCATGATTTTCGATCCGTCCTTGAACCAGGCGATCCGATCTACTCGCAGACCTCTCGGCGTGTTCAGAGGCTGTGTGAGGCCGTCGCTAGTGCGACGCCGATATAAGGCACCGGAGAGGGTGGTAAATAGCAATGTTTTCCCATCAGCCGAAATCGCGGCCGCAGTAACTCGATTCTCATTTACCTGGCGGGTTAACTGCAAAAGCTGCGGCTCCTTTGCGGAGGAGAGCCTGTCGCGGAATATATACGTGGCTGAGATCGCAATAGCGATCAATGCCAATACTGCCGCCGTCCACACAGTGAAACGTGCGTGCCAGCCCCTCTTACGCGCAGCTGCGAGCGAAAGCTGCCTTTGTACCTCCGAAGCTGATGGCCGATTCCCCGGCTCTTTGCTCAGCATCCGAATCAGAAGAGTCTCTAACCCGACTGGCAGGGTCCGATCGAACGAGGAAAGCGGTCTGGGATCAACCTCAGAGACTGCGCGGAGTGTGTCGATTGCGGACGCGGACCGGAACGGATGCGTACCAGTTGCCAGCTCATACAACACTACCGCCAGGGAAAACACGTCGCTGGCGCCCGTGGCCTGTTCGCCGCGGACCTGCTCGGGAGACATATAGTCGAGCGTCCCGCCGGACCCGGACAGTCGCCCAGAGCCCTTCTTACCTTCGGTATCCCATTGGCCCGCGATGCCGAAATCTAACACCTTCAGGATTCCGTCTTCGCGCACCATCAGATTTTCGGGCTTTATATCGCGATGGATGATCTTGCGTGCATGCGCAGCCGCTAGTGCTTGCGCGATCTGCTGGCCCCAAAGAAGGATGTGCGCGACCTTTTGCGGGTTGCCGCAGAAGTGCCGGACCGAATACCCCTCCACTAACTCCATCGCGATTGCCACCTCGTCGTTCTCGCGAACGAGTTCATACACGGTAACGATATGCGGGTGATTCAGGGCGGAGGCGGCTCTTGCTTCCCGCATCAGCCGCTCTACCGGTCGGCTCCCGATAGCTATCTCTCCGTTGAGAAACTTAATCGCCACTTTGCGGGTCAGTTCCGGGTCATCGGCTGCGTATACCTCGCCCATGCCTCCGCTGCCTAATAACTCACCGATCTCGTACCGTCCAAACCGGGTGCCGTTTCTCGATCCCGTCGACGGAAGTGGCGCGTCCAGGTCAGTCTGCGCCTCTTCTAGCATGGAGGCGACTGCCTTCAGGACTTCCGGTTCGATCTCGTAGGCAGCAAGAATGGATTGCCTTTCTTCGTGGGGCACATCAGCGGCTGCTGCATAGGCTTTCCATGCCAGCCGCCACTGCTCGTCCGTCATCGGGCGGCCCTGCCTGCCACCTCACTGGAGAGCCATCTCTTGGCAAATGTCCAAAGGTTCGCGACCGTGCGTGGGGAGCAACGCAACTGCTGCGCGATTTCCTCGCCGGTCAGTCCTTCAAAGACGCGCATTTCGACCACGGAGCGGAGCTTGGGATCGATGGCACCCAGCCGCACGAGTAGTTGTTCTACGAATTGCGCATCCTCAATCCCGGATGGAACAAGGTCAGGCATGTCATGCAGCTGAACTTTCTCAGCCCGGCGGTAAAGCGGACGGGCGTGGTCGATGAGGAGGTGCTTCATCACATGTGCGGCCAGACCGAGGAACGCAGCCTTCTCTTCGTCAGGACGACTACCATTCCCGAGCGCCTTGGCCCTCATCAAGACTAGGTAAAGTTCGTTGACGAGCAAGGTGGGCTGCCAGGTATGCTCGGCCCGTTCGCCCTTCATTCTCGCCGCGGCCAGCTTTCGCAATTCCGGATACAGGAGCTCCACCAATCTGTCGGTAGCTGCTTTATCGCCCCTCCACAGATCCGCCATGAGCTGGGCAAATGTGTCTGGCTCA
>JAFAQG010000796.1 GCA_019246575.1 Acidobacteriaceae bacterium | reverse complement strand
GAAGAACGAGACCGTCAAAATCATCGACGGGCCGTTCACGAATTTCTCCGGCAAGGTGGACGAGGTCAATACGGAGCGGAGCACGCTCCGGGTGATGGTTACCATCTTCGGCCGTTCGACCCCGGTCGAACTCGATTTCTTACAGGTCGAGAAAATCTGATCCGCAGTTCCGAGGTATAAACTATGGCAAAAAAAGTCACAGCCCAAGTTAAACTCCAGATCCCTGCAGGCAAAGCAACCCCTGCTCCGCCCGTCGGTACCGCGCTCGGACCGCAAGGCGTGAACATCATGGAGTTCTGCAAGGCCTTTAACGCTAAGACCTCCGCTAAAGACCAGGAAGGCCTCATCATTCCGGTCGTGATCACGATCTACTCCGACCGTTCCTTTACTTTCATCACGAAGACTCCTCCCGTCGCAGTCCTGGTGAAACGGGCCGTCAATCTCGCCAAAGGATCCCCTGAGCCGAACAAGAACAAAGTTGGAAAGATCACCCAGAAGCAGGTCGAAGAGATCGCGAAAGTCAAAATGCCCGACCTGAACTGTTTCACCCTCGAAGCGGCCGTCGAACAGGTGAAAGGCGCCTGCCGTAGCATGGGCGTCGAAGTCGTGTAACGCCCCCCTAGTTCGTTTCGCAAAATCCCGGTATCACGCTGATTCAACGCGATCACGCCATCTACTAAATCTCTATTTCACCTCCCCTTACGGACTTGCAACCAACGCCCGCACCCATCTGAACCTCTGCCGCGCCACACTCGGGCGAATCCTCCCATGCCCGAACTCGACCACAACCATCGCTCTACCGGTCCCCGCACGCGCCAAGGCAAAGAAAACTCCAGCAAAAACGCGATTAAGCACGGATCTTGCTCTAAAGCTCTCCTCCTCCCCAACGAAGATCCCCAGGAGCAAGCCGATCTCTTCCAGATGTGGCTCGACGATTACAACCCCTCGACCGGACCCGGCATGATGCTGGTGCGCGAAGTCGCCACCGCACACTGGTTGCTCGTCCGCCAGCGCCGCCGCTACCAGGAAGCCGAGCAGTGCATCTACGGCGAAGAACAAAACGCCATGGACTGGACCCCCGAGCAACACCACCGGCTGCAGCTGTTTAGCCGCTACCTCACCACCGCCGAGCGCCGCTTCCACAAGTTCCTCTCCCAACTCGAAGCCATGCGCAACAGCCGCGTGCGCGAAGGTCTCGCCCTCCAGCGCATCGAACTACAGCAAGGCGAACTCGCCCTCAAACAGGAACGCCAGGCGCAAAAATCCGCGCCCTCCGAACCCAAAGCGGAAAGCGCTTCCAAAAAGTCGGCCAAAGAGAAAGAACCCGCAGCGCCTGAATCCGCCGCCGCCACTCTCTTCCAAGGCCAAAACAATAAAAAGAGACAGAAGAAGATCCACACCCTCGAGCAGTGGGTGGAAGTCCGCATCGAAGACGGCAAGACCGTCACGAAACTCTTTCCCTCAAACGAACAATTGATCGAAGACGGCAAGAAAATGTGGCCCCCGCCCGATCTCGTCTATCGCCGCTTTCACTTCGTCGACGGCGTTCCGCCCGAGTACCACTGGGCCGCGCCGGAAGGCGACACCGCGCGTCTTGAAACCGGAGGTCTCGGCATCCAGCGCATGACCCCGGATACCTGGCTCGAAGTCATCGAACGCGAAAAACTGCGCGAAGACGGCCATCTCGGCCCCACCGGCGTCGGCAATTTGCCTCGTCCAAAGGAGCGTGGCGGCTGCGACTGCCCCGCCTGCTCTCACAACCACGCAATCCTCGACTCGCAACGCGACCACGCCGAATCGTCCACAAACGCCGATTCCGAGCCGCGACCGTAGGGAGCGGTTATTAATTCCGAGCCGCGACCCTGACGGAGCGATTGTCTTCCTACTTATCCTTGTCGAACGCGATAATGTCTCAAGTGCTGATCCGCCTCGCCTTCTTGTTTACTGCGCCCGTTCTTATTGCTGCCCAGACCCCGCCGCCGCAAGCACCGAAGGCGCCCCCCAGCGTATCGGCAGGCATACCCGTCAACTACGACGAAGCACGTGTTGGAACCTATTCGCTTCCAGATCCGCTTGTGCTCGCCGACGGGAAGCCCGTCCGGGATGCAAAGACCTGGTATGAGCAACGGCGGCCCGAAATCGTTCACCTCTTCGAAGAAAACCAGTTCGGACGCAGCCCCGGGCATCCGGAGTCGATGATCTTCGACATCTTCGACAAGGGCACAGCCGCGTTCGACGGCAAGGCTACGCGGCGGCAGGTCACGATCTACTTCTCCGCTGACAAAAGCGGCCCGAAGATGGATCTCGTTGTATATGTCCCCGCTGGAGCAACCAAACCTGTTCCGCTGTTGCTGAACATCGCCTTCACCGCAAACTCCAATGTGGTAAATGATCCCGGCATCAAACCCGGCGAAGTCTGGGGCCGCGACAAGAAAAAGATCCCTGCAAGCCAGGGCTTCAGCTTCGGCAAAGTGGATGTCGCGCGGCTCGTGGCTGCGGGGTACGGGTTTGCAACGTTCTATTACGGCGATGTCGATCCCGATTTCGCAGGCGGCATTCCGTACGGCGTTCGCAGCGTGTATCTGAAACCGGGGCAGAGCGAGCCCGCTCCCCATGAGTGGGGCTCGATCGCCGCCTGGGCATGGGGCATGAGCCGCGCCATGGACTATCTCGAGACCGACAAAGCCGTTGACTCGAAGCGCGTCGCGATTATGGGAATTTCGCGCCTTGGGAAAACGGTGCTGTGGGCGGGAGCACACGACACCCGTTTCGCTCTGGTCCTCGCAAGCTGCTCGGGCGAAGGTGGCGCAGCACTGAGCCGCCGGAATTACGGCGAGACGATCGCGCACTTAACGGCGCCTTCGCGATATCGTTACCAGTTCTGTGCCAATTACGCGCAATACGCCGAACACGTCGATCAATTGCCGGTCGATGCGCACATGCTCATCGCGTTAATGGCGCCGCGCCCTATCCTGCTGCAAACCGGCGACCAGGATCTGTGGTCCGACCCCAAAGGCGAATTCTTGGCTGCAGTCGCAGCGGGACCGGTGTTCCGGTTATTAGGCAAGGACCCGTTGGACACAGATCAATGGCCGCCTGCGGGGAAACCGATCCTGCATACCATCGGCTATTACATGCACCACGGCGGCCACGGGACGCTCCCCGGTGATTGGGACGTTTTTCTTCAGTTCATGAATATGCACCTACAGCCGTGATGAGGGGACTAGCTTGTTACTCCGACTTACAAGCGTAGTCGCAGCGCTTGCGGCATTCACGTTGTGTGCTGCCGAGAACGCCACGATCCGGGGCACCGTAACCGACC
The DNA here is from genome assembly GCA_019246575.1 of Acidobacteriaceae bacterium. Next base: position 3,075 of record JAFAQG010000796.1, on the reverse strand, counting down.
CGTCCGGGTTGGCGGTTGAGGGTGCGTCCGTAACGTTGCATGAGGTCGCCGGGTCTCTCCGTCTCGAAGCGACCTCGAATGCTTCCGGGAAATTTTTGCAGGCGGACATCCCACCGGGCGATTACTTGTTGGATGCATCAGCGCCGGGACTCACACTTCCAACGGCAAGATTTCTACACATTTCTGCCGGCGAAGCCAGAGACGTCGACTTAGCTCTCGTCGTATCCGCAGTCACTGGCCAGGTTAGTGTCACCGGGGCAGCAGAACCGCAGTCGGTCGATCAGGTCTCGAAGGCGCTCGATGTTGTAACTGCCGCGAGCGCGGAGCGCAGAGGACTGTTGTCGATCTCGGATGCTGCTCGCTTCGTGCCAGGATTGCGTATCAGCACACGCGGAAGCCCTGGCACTTTCACAACAATTCAAACGCGGGGCTTACGCGTGACGGACACTGCCATCCTGATCGACGGATTCCCGTTTCGTGACCCCACAAGCGTTCAGGACGAAGCCAGCGCTTACATCGGCGATCTATTGCTTGTCGATACCTCGCGCATTGAAGTTCTCCGCGGCTCGGGATCATCCCTCTATGGCACGAATGCGATGTCGGGCACGGTAAACGTGATCACGAATCCTGGCGGAGGTCCGACACATGCCGATCTCGATTTCCAGGGCGGCGGATTGGGACTCTTTCGAGGCGTTGCGCACATCGCCGGAGGCGTCGTCAGGAACCGCCTCACTTACTCGGCCGGTGTCTCCCATCTAAATGTGACGGAGGGCGTCGATGGTGTCGGGGCAGTTCGCGACTGGACCGGCCAGGCTGCCGTGCAATATGCACTCACCCCCAAGCTACACATCGGCACTACAGCATTCGGCAACACCGGGTATCTCCAAGAGAATGTAAGTCCGTCTGCGCTAATTGGACCCACCGCGACAGGCGTCATACCTGCCATTCCTCTGCCTTACTCGGAGATGAAACTCGCAGATGCAGGGCTTCCATATAAGGTCGGCAATGCAACCTTTCTTCCGTCGCTGGGCGACCCGGATGCAGGCCGGTATTCGCATTTTCTTTCTTCGCTGTTTCGAGTGGATCATGAATTAACGTCCCGCTTGTCGTACCGCCTTGCCTATGGTTTGGTTCGGACAGATCGAAACAATACTGACGGTCCCGCCGGGCCGGCGACCGCCAACTACTTCCCGCCCACATATAACACGTCCAGCCGGTATACGGGCGGAGTTGATACCGCACAGGCCCGAATCAACTACTCGATTGGCGCACGCCAGTTACTCACCGGTGCATACGAGTTCTCACAAGAACACTTCATCCAAACCCAGACGAACCAAAACCCGTCGCCGCTTTTCCGGGTCAACAATCGCACCGAAACCCGGCAACGATTCCAATCCGTTTCGGCACAAGACGAGATTCTTGTTTTCAGCGGTCGCCTCGACCTGTTGCTCTCAGGCCGCTTCACGCTAGCCAGTCTCGATCAGCCCTCGTTCGTTGGCGGAACGTCGCCGTATGCACGTGTCCCTCTTACTTCTCCTCCGAACGCGTACACGGGCGACGCGGCAACGTCTTACTTTTTCGCGAGGACAGCGACCAAACTCCGAGCGCATGCAGGCAACGCTTTCCGTATGCCATCCATGTACGAGCGCTTCGGCGGCTACTTCTTTGGTACCTATTACATTCCGATCGGCGATCCACGGCTGAGCCCCGAACGCGCCGTTTCGATCGATTTCGGTTTTGATCAGTATCTCTTTCACGAACACCTGAAGCTAAGTGGCACATATTTTTATTCACACTTACAACAGGTGATCGGATATTTAGGTTTTCCGCCCGGATATGTGGACCCGTACGGCCGGACGGGCGGTTACTACAACACTCGTGGAGGCCTGTCCCGCGGTGTCGAGCTCGCCGGCGAGTTTCACCCGGCGCGCACAACCACCATCACCGGTTCATATACATACACGAACGCTCAAGACCGCGTATCGCAGTTCTACACCGGAACGGGCGTCGACCCGCTCGAAACTCCGCGCATTCTGCCGCACCAAGTCAAAATCGTCGCAACCCGGGATTTCGGAAAGCACATCGATGCGGGTATGGATTTCGACGGCGGAAGTTCGTATCTATTCCCGCTGTTCGGTTCTTCGTTTACGGCCAGCACCGCATTTCGATTTTCTGGACCGCGACAACTCGGAGTATCGGCAGGTTACTCGATGCCTTTCACCGAGAGCATTTCGGCGCGTTTCTATGTAAGAGTGTCAAACGCGCTTGACCAGGATTACTACGAAGACGGCTTTCGCACGCCGCATCGATGGGCAGTGGCCGGAATTCATCTATCGTTTTGAACTGCTCCTGCTATCGATAACCGGCAGCCTGCAATTCGAAGAGCTCCGCGTATTTGCCGCCGCGCGCAACCAATTGCCGGTGTGACCCCTGTTCGATAATGCGCCCGTTCTCGAGCACGATGATCCGGTCCGCCATGCGAACAGTCGAAAACCGATGCGAGATCAGGACGGCCATCTTTCCGGACGTAAGATCGACAAAGCGCTGGTACACCTCGAACTCAGCGCGGGCATCGAGGCTAGCCGTCGGCTCATCGAGGATCAAGATCTGCGCGTCACGCATATACGCTCGCGCGAGCGCGATCTTCTGCCATTGACCCGTGGACAGATCGACACCTCCTTCAAAGCGCCGCCCGAGCATCTGCGCATACAGTTTTGGGAGCGTACTGATAACGCCCGCTGCCAGGCTCTTTTCAGCAGAACGTGTGATCCGGCCCTCGTCGGTCAGTTGATCGATCCGTCCAAAGCCGATGTTTTCTCCGGCGAGCATGTCGTATCGCATATAGTCCTGAAAAATGACGCCGATCTCATGCCGTAAATCATCCACGTTGTATTCCCGAAGATCGATGCCGTCCAGCAGAATACGGCCTTCGGTCGGGTCGTAAAGCCGGGCCAGCAGCTTCACAAGGGTTGTTTTCCCGGCCCCGTTCTCACCCACGAGTGCGATTCGCTCCTCTGGATAAAACCGGAAGCTCACGTCCGTGACAACTGTTCGTTCCGACCCCGGATACGCGAA
>JAFAQG010000784.1 GCA_019246575.1 Acidobacteriaceae bacterium | reverse complement strand
AATCCGCACACGCGGCGGAGCGAACATTTTGCACAAACTGTTCGAGCCACTTGGTTACCTCGTTGGCGCTACGTCTATTCCACTCGACGAGAAATTCGCGGATTGGGGCGCGAGCCCCTATTTTCGCCTTACGCTCGACGCTCGTACGACGGTTCACGACGTCTTGTCGCATCTCTACGTGTTGTTGCCGGTTCTCGATGACGAGAAGCACTATTACATCGGGGATGCGGAGGTGGACAAACTGCTTCGCCGCGGCGAAGGTTGGTTGGGCAGTCATCCGCACCGCGAGTTGATCGTTCAAAGATATCTGAAACGGAAGCCGTCATTGATTGATCGGGCGTTGACAAGGCTTCTGGATGAAGAGAACGCCGCTGTGGACGCTGGAGAGTCGAAAACAGAGCAGGCGGCATTTGCAGAAAAAGATCTGGAGCGCCCGATGACGCTTCACACGCAACGGCTGAATCAGGTGGCGACGAGGCTCAAGTCTCTGGAAGCGAAGTCGATCTTGGATCTCGGCTGTGGGGAGGGCAAATTGCTCCGACGGCTGCTGGCCGACCGAACGTTTGAACGAATCGTTGGCATGGACGTGAGCCACCGATCGCTCGAGGTCGCGGCTTCACGCCTTCGGCTGGATCGTTTGCCCGAGCGCCAGCGGAAACGCATTGAACTAATGCAAGGCTCGTTGCTTTATCGGGACAAGCGGCTGGATAACTTCGATGCCGCAGCGCTCGTCGAAGTCATCGAGCATCTTGATCCTCCGCGCCTCCTCGCGCTCGAACGAGTGCTCTTCGAATTCGCACGGCCGCGGCACATTATCATCACGACTCCGAATCAGGAATATAACCTCCTCTTTCCAACGCTTCCTCCCGGAAGGATGCGACACAATGACCATCGTTTTGAATGGACCAGACCTGAGTTCTCGGCTTGGGCGGAAAAAACTGCCGCCCGTTTCGGTTACCACGTGGCCTTTGAGCCTGTCGGACCAGTAGACCCGCAGCATGGAGCGCCATCGCAGATGGCGGTCTTTTCCTTGCCAGTCGGAGGGGCCGAGTGAGAACTATCGAGATCCCCGAACTGGCATTGGTTGCATTGATCGGTGCATCAGGTTCCGGAAAATCAACGCTTGCTCGCCGGCACTTTCTCGCGACCGAGGTACTGTCGTCGGACTTTTTTCGCGGCCTCGTCACCGATGACGAGAATGATCAGACCTGCACCCATGATGCGTTTGATGCGTTGTACTACATGCTCGGCAAGCGGCTCGCTCGCGGAAAACTCACCGTCGTGGACGCGACTAACGTTCGCGCTGAAGATCGCAAGCGCCTGATCGAACACGCTCGCAAGTATCACTGCTTTGCAGTCGCGGTTGTGGTAAATACTCCGGAGCGAGTCTGCCAGGAGAGAAATGCCAACAGACCGGACCGTGATTTTGGACCGCATGTTATCCGCCGCCAGATCCTTGATCTCAAGCGTGGCCTCCGCGGCCTGGAGCGCGAAGGATTCCGGTACGTACACATTCTGGATGGTTCGGAAGAGATCGAGGTTCGCCGCGTACCACTGTGGAACAACAAAAAGCGCGAAAAGGGCCCGTTCGATATTTTCGGGGATCTGCATGGTTGCGCCGGCGAACTTAGAGAGCTACTCAAACAGACCGGATGGGAGCGGTTCAGTTTGCCCGTGCAGGACTCGCCGTGGGATGAGGAATGCTGGCGACATCCTTGCGGCCGCAAGGCGATTTTCCTTGGAGACCTGGTCGATCGTGGACCACACGTCCTAGACACTCTCCGTATCGTTCGCAATATGGTTACGGCTGGCACGGCGTTCTGCGTGGCAGGCAACCATGATGTTAAGTTTGTGCGCTGGCTGCGCGGCAAGCAAGTTCAGATCAAACACGGCCTCGAACGGTCAATTGCGGAAGTGGAGCCGCTGGCGCTCGAAGATCGCAACAGGATCGCCGCATTCCTGGATGGCCTCGTGAGCCACTACGTGCTGGATGGAGGGCGGCTGGTTGTGGCTCACGCCGGCCTTCGCGAGGAGATGCACGGGCGAAGTTCAGGTGCAGTTCGCGAGTTTTGTTTATATGGCGAAACCACGGGTGAAATCGATGAATTCGGTTTGCCCGTCCGATACAACTGGGCATCGGAGTACCGCGGGCGAGCGACAGTTGTCTACGGCCACACGCCGGTGCCCGAGACAGAGTGGCTGAACAACACAATCAATATCGATACCGGTGCGGTATTCGGTGGCAAGCTCACGGTTTTGCGTTACCCGGAACGAGAGTTCGTGTCGGTTCCCTCGGCGCGTGAATATTGTCCTCCCATTCGGCCGTTTGCTGAACCGAAGCCGGAGGCACGCACCAGCCAACAGGAACTCGATGATGTGCTCGATTTGGAAGACGTTAGCGGTAAGCGAATTATCGAAACCCGGCTGCAACGCACCATTACGATTCGGGCGGAGAATTCCATTGCGGCGTTAGAAGTGATGAGCCGGTTTGCCACTGACCCCCATTGGCTCATCTATCTGCCGCGTACAATGTCGCCAAGCGAAACTTCTTCGCGCCCGGAGTACCTCGAGTATCCAACCGAAGCGTTCGAATATTTCAGAAGAAACGGTATCCAGCGGGTTGTCTGCGAAGAGAAGCATATGGGATCACGTGCCGTGGTTGCGGTTTGCCGCGACCTCCGAGCAGCGCGAGAGAGATTCGGCGTGATTGATGGGCGCGTAGGTGTGTGTTACACGCGAACGGGGCGCGCTTTCTTTTCCGAGCCAGCAGAA
>JAFAQG010000587.1 GCA_019246575.1 Acidobacteriaceae bacterium | reverse complement strand
AGGTTGCGTGAAGTATCTGAATCCCGTTGCCGAATCGCTTACAGGATGGACGCTCAGTGAAGCGCTGAACAGGCCCATCGAGGAAGTGTACTCACTTCGAACCGAGGACGGGCAGGCGGTTGAGCAGTGCCAGTTGCGCCGCGCTCTTCGAAGCGGATACGCGCTTGAACGCAAGCGCTTCGTGCTTGCGGGCCGCAACCGGCAAGTAACGGTGGAGGATTCGACGACGCCGATTCGGGACACACAGGATCGTCTGGCCGGCGCCGTCACTGTCATCTTAGACGTGACAGAACAGCAGCGCGCCGAGCAGGAACGCGAGCGGCTGATGAAGGAGTTGCAGCGCTCGAATGCGGAGCTGGCGAGGTTTTCCTACGCCGTTTCGCACGATCTGCAAGCACCGGTGCGTACGGTGCACGGTTTTACTCAGCTACTGGCCGAGCGCTTGCAGCGCGACTGTGCAGACGATAACGCGGAACTGTTGAAGCACATTAAAGATGCTGTAGCGCGTATGCAGCGTCTTATTGAATCCTTGCTGAAGTACGCGCAGGTCGGTCATGGACAGCTAAAACGAGAGCGGGTGGCGTTTACCGATGTGGTACAGGACGTCACGGCGGTATTGGCCGGATTGATATCGGAAACGCATGCGGAGATTAAATGCGGCTCCCTGCCGAGCGTAGTTGCAGACAAGCTGCAATTAGAGCAACTGATGCAAAATCTGCTGGCCAACGCGATGAAATACCGACAGGCCGAGCAGGTACCCCGTATCTATATCTCAGCCGAGCCGTGCAGGGAAGGGTGGCAGTTTGCGGTTGCCGATAACGGCGAAGGCATACCGCCCGAAGAACTCGGTCGTATCTTCGAGGCATTGCACCGTTTGCACGGCGCCGAGACTCCAGGCAGCGGCATCGGACTCGCGCTTTGCCGCAGCATCATAGAGCGGCATGGAGGCCGAATCTGGGCCGAATCGCCAGGAGTGGGGCGTGGTGCAACTTTCCGTTTCGTACTTCCACGCAAATAGATGCGAGATTTGTACGCGAGCTGTCGCTGAGAGCGCATGCCCGATAAACCGACGGTAGTGATTGCCGAGGATAACGTTCTTATTCTCGAAGGCTCACTGCGGCCGCTGCTCGAACGAGAGTTCGAGATTGTCGCAACCGCGGAAGACGGGCGGGCAGCGATTTCAGCCGCAGCACAGCATAAGCCGGCGGTCATGCTGATCGACGTTTCGCTGCCTCTCGTGAGAGGTTTCGAGGCGGCGCGCCAGATTCTGGCGGCTTGCCCCGAAACGAAAATTCTTTTCGTTTCCAACTATGCGGACCGAGCATACGTGGATCAAGCGTTTCACATGGGCGCGAGTGGCTACGTACTGAAGAGCCGCATCGTGCGCGAGCTAGTCGCGGCCATTCGGAAAGCTCTCGCGGGAGAGTTTTATAGGCCGGAGACTTGAACACGGGATACGATCAACGCCGCAATGCTGGCGTAAAAAGCTGTATGCATATGGCGATATTGTATGTATAATAAGAGAGCATGAAGAAAACGCTGAATATCGACGAAGAGCTTCTGAGAGAAGCCAAGACGGCTTCCGGCGCGGCTACGGACACGGAAGCCGTCCGGCTAGGCTTGCAAGCACTGGCGCGTCATGCAGCCTACGAACGGCTTCAGGCTTTGCGCGGCAGTGAACCGGACGCGCAAGATGTTCCACGGCGTCGTGAGCAGCCGTTTCGGAAACGCGGCAGAAGTTAATGGTTTTGGTCGATACCTCGGTGTGGATCCGATTTCTTGCGAATCGGACGCCCTACGCCGAACAATTGGCAAGACTGCTGGGTTTGGAAGAGGTGGCCGGGCACGAGTTGGTGTATGGAGAGCTCCTGATCGGCGATTGCGGCGGACGGGGGAAACTTCTGGCTGCGTATGAGCGCATGTACCAGGTGCGCGCGGTTCCACACCGCGAGGTCGTGGATTTCGTTCGCGAGCGGAATTTGCACGGGCGCGGCGTGGGCTGGATCGACGTCCATCTGCTCGCGTCCGCGATTGTGGGGCGGTTGCAGCTGTGGACGGCCGACCCCCGTTTCGCGGCTACCGCTGCGGAACTTCGTGTGGCGTATCGCACATAGAGGGCACTTTTGGGAGCGCACCAGCGCCGGTTTTTACCCAGCGCCCCGGCTGCGAACGCCGGTTCCGGGATTTGTGGTGGGCCCTGTATCGGCCGCCCAATCGTCGGGACCGCGATTTCCGTAGTCAGTAAGACCAAGCGTCGGATCGTCGGCTGAAGTGACACTGAGGTCGTCTATACCGCC
>JAFAQG010000275.1 GCA_019246575.1 Acidobacteriaceae bacterium | reverse complement strand
TGGTATAGCCAAACGGACTCGCACCGGATTTCGCGTTCAGGTAACTCTGAATCGTCGGGAAATTGTATTGACTATAAGTGTCGCTTAACTGGTTATCGAGAATGTGCTGTAAGCCAAAACCTGCTTTGAACGTGTGCCCGCCACGAATGACGGTCAGGTTGTCGTTGAAGCTTTGATTCTTCTCCGCGAAGACATCGCCGACGGCGTTGGATCCGCCGAAATTGGCAACGCCCGGAATATTGATGACCGGTCCCGTGCCTGTCAGTGCATTTGGAATGTGACGCTCATTGCGGTATGGCTCGGATACGCGGAGCTCGTTCAAGACGTTTGGCGAGAAGGTTGAAAGAAGTTGCGCGCCTGCAATGTAGGCGCGATCGCGAAAGTCGGAAGCGGCATCGAGCGCGAACTGTCCCCCGACGTTTGTATTGAACGGATAAGTATTGCGAAAGTAATTCAGGCGGACGAAGACCTGGTGCTTCTGGCTGATCTGCCAATCGGCACGGACATCGGCGAAATGCGCATGCTGCACGCTGGGAGCCGTTGCGAGCAGATTGGATGCGATGCCGAGCTGCGCCGCAGCAGTTGTGGAGATTGTGTTGGGCTGCGGAAAGCCGCGCGTGACATGCTCGTAGGCTCCGAAGAGGAACAGCCGGTCCTTGATGATGGGACCTCCGGCATTGACGGATTCGTCGTTTAGGGTCAAATCCGGTTTCGGCTTTGTTCCCAGTAACGGCGGCCGCGCGCTCGCGTCGGTGGGCCGGCCGATGTATTGGAACTCTCCATGAAACTGATTCGTGCCCGAACCGGTGATCACGTTGTAGATATCGCCGGACGTGTATCCGAACTCAGGGGTAAAGCTGTTCGAAATCGTCTGTACCTCGCCGACATACACATCTGCGATGGGAAAGAGCCGCAAACCGTAGCGGTCGCTTTCAGTGGCGGCCATGCCGTCCATCTGGTAATTAATGCGGTCGGTCAAACCCGTGGTGTTGACGAGCCGGGGAACGCCGAGCTCCGCGTTGGGATGGCCGCTGATTCCAGGCTGAAACAATATGAAATTGTACGGATTGCGCGAGGTCAGCGGAAGGTTGTCGACCTCCGTATGCGTAATAACGCGGCCAATGTTCGTTCGTGCGGGCTCGACCACAGGAGCGCCCCCCCTTACCTCGATAGACGTGCTGGTTGCGCCGACTCTGAGTTCGGCATCGATGACGGCTTCCGTCCCGGCGTCGATTGCTACGTCGGTATGTTTCTGCGTTTCGAATCCAGCCTTTTGAACCGTAACTGAATACACTCCGAGCGGCAAGTTGGGGAAGGAATAGTAGCCGTCGTCCGGCGTATCGACTGAGCGCGAGAAACCTGTTTGGGTGTTTTCGACGGCAACGCGAGCCTGCGGTATCGGACTGCCGGTTGGGTCAGTGACGCGACCTCGAATACTGCCGTTAATGGCTTGTGTTTGGGAGAACGCAGTACCGGCAGCGAGGAAAAGGAGAACCGCAAAATGCAGATGCCCATCAAGCTTTTCGGATTGCAGCATGTTGTTAGAGGCCCCTTGACGACAAATGATAAATCATATCTGGTCGTGGGAGCGACGTGCACCAGCAGATTACGAACGAGACGGCGGCCGATTGGGGAATAAACACAATCGAAATTTTCGATTGGCGCTTGAGGTTTCCAGCAACTAGCATGGAAGTTCTAGAGTGACATGCCTCGCTTTGGCGCGTTCGAGCCGCAAAGTCTTGTAGTCGAGCGGAACGCACGGGCTTCCGAAAGTGCAATGTTGGACATCGAATTCGCGCAACTCTCGGACGTCGGGCTGATCCGCGAGCACAATGAGGATTGTCTCGGACATGCAGTACCAAGCACGCCGGAAGAGGCGAGAAATCTTGGTTGGATGTTCGTGCTGGCCGATGGTGTGGGTGGGCATGAGCGGGGTGAGGTGGCCTCGCGCATTGCGGTAGATACAGTGACCGCCGGATTTCGTGAGGCACTTGCGGGCGAGCCGCTGACGAGCATCCTGCCGCGTTTGGTACAGCGAGCGAATACGCAGGTTTATGAGACAGCGATGAGCACGGGTCCAGGCGGCTGCACTATGGCGACAACGCTTGTGGCCTGCGCGCTCCGGTATGATCGTGCCGTCGTCGCTCATGTCGGCGATTCCCGGTGCTATCTGATCCGCGAAGGGTTTGCCGCAGCGCTTACTCGCGATCACACCATTCCTAACGAGCAGTTGCGAATGGGATTAATCTCGCCGCGCGAGGCAGCGGCGGCGCAAACGGCGCACGTGCTCAGCCGGTCGATCGGAGCGGGGATGTTCGTCAGCGCGGATATCGGCGAGCACCAGATCTATGCGGGAGATGTGCTGCTCATTTGCTCGGATGGATTGCACAATTCCGTCAGCGTGGACGACATTCGTGTAATCGTCCGCGACACAGGCAATTTGATGGAGTCCGCAGCCGAATTGGTCGATCTGGCAAAGCAGAGAGACGGCGGCGACAACATCAGTGTTCAGCTGATACGGATTCGCGACGTGGAGCGCGTGGGCATGTATCGCGGCAGGCATTACAAGCTTCGCTAGGCTAAATAGCAGAATGCCTGCAGGTTGTCGGTTGAGCTCACGATGACTCCCGTGCGGCAAGGCGACCAACTCGATTCATACCTGATTGAATCGCTTGTTGCACGCAGCGGGATGGCCTCGATTTTTCGAGCCACTGACACGCGCAGCGGCACGACGGTGGCGCTCAAGATTCCGCACCCCGAAGTGGAAAGCGATCCTGTCTTCTACGACCGTTTTCATCGAGAGCAGGACATCGGTACGAAGCTCGACCATCCCGGAGTGATGAAGGTTTTCGCCGACCCGGACCGCAGCCGCGTGTATATGGCAATGGAGTGGGTGGACGGCAAGCTCCTGCGAGAGATCTTGCGCGAGGAACGGAAGTTGCCGCCCGAGCGTGCAGTCCGGATCGCGTTAGTAATCTGCGATGCACTCGAGTACATTCACAGCCATGGTGTTGTTCATCGGGATCTCAAACCGGAGAACATTATGGTGGACGCTGAGGATCGAGTGAAGCTGATCGACTTCGGCATCGCCGGTCAGGAGGGTGCGCGCCGGCTTACATTTGCCAAACTGTCGCAACTGATGGGCACACCGGATTACATATCTCCCGAGCAAGTAAAAGGCAAGCGGGGCGATGGGCGCAGTGACATCTACGCGCTCGGAGTCATGCTCTACGAAATGCTGACCGGCCAGGCGCCTTTTCGAGGACCCAACGCGTTCGCGGTTATGAACGACCGCTTGATGAACAATCCGGTGCCGCCGCGCGAGCTAAATTCGGAGATCTCTCCGCAGCTGCAGGAGATCATCTACAGGGCGATCGAGCGCGATCCGAAAAACCGCTACAGCACCGCGCGCGAATTTGCGTGGGACTTGATGAACCAGGATCAAGTTGGAGTTGCGGACCGGCCGGAGTTGCGCGAATGGAAAACGCGTCGATCGCCTTTGCACCGAACCGTCTTGTTCTACGCCATGCTGGCGATGATTCCGGTAGTGGTGTTTGCTCTGCTGTTGTACGTGGCCCGGCATTAGCGGCAGAGGCGCGCCCGAGCCAGCGTTCGGAGCCGCGGTCGTGAGCAACGAATTGGTTACTGTAGCGAAAAAGCTCAGTGCAGCCCGAAGTCCTCGCGATGGATCATGAATTCGGGGTAGGCGCCCGCACCTAGTTCGAAGAGGTCCATACCCTGCCTCTCACCTTCGGAAGCAACGCGGAACGGAACGAAACGGTTCACGAGTCTATACAAAATGTACGTGGCCGGGAACACACACCCGAGAAGCGTCGCGATTCCGACGAGCTGTGCCGCGAGCTGACCTGAATCGGTGAACAATCCCACAGCGAGTAATCCCCATAATCCGCCGAGTGTGTGCACGGAAATTGCGCCTGCAGGATCGTCCACTTTCATCCGTAACTCGACGATCTCGATGGCGAATATGACGAGCGTTCCTGCAATGAGGCCGACCAGCAGGGCCGCTGCTGCATTCATGAATGGAGCGGAAGCGCTGCTCGCGACCAAGCCGCTGACCCACCCATTGGCGAACAGAGAGGCGTCGGGCTTCGAGAAGCGCAGACGAGTAATGGCGAGCGCTGAAAGACCGCCGCCCGAGGCCGATAGCAGCGTGTTGACGAGAACCAAGGGTGAACCGGGGAGGTCGCCTCGTGCAAACAGAATTGCGCCTGCCGTGTTCAGCCCGAACCAGCCCACCAGCGCGAGCAGGCAACCGAATAAGACGAGAGGCGCATTATGACCGGGCGTGGCCGTCGGCATTCCGCTTGCGGTATATTTGCCTCGTCGGGGGCGGAGGAGCCAGGCAGCCGATAGAGCGCTCGAGCCTCCGATGACGTGAATGCAGCCCGAACCCGCCGCATCCATGAATCCCGTGCCGAGATGATGATTGGATCCTAACTGGGCGAGCCATCCGTTACCCCACGCCCAGTGAGCAAAGACAGGGTAGATGAAGCCCGCCAGGATGGCTGCGCACGTAAAGCTGGCTGCCATTCGCCACCGTTCAGCACCTGTGCCTAACGGGATGAGCGTGCAGATTCCAGCGCTCTGCATTCCGAAGAGTGCAATCAGCGCTTGGCGCGCATCGCTCGATGCGAGACCGCGCAGGAAAAACGGCCCCGTTCCAAGCCAATCCCACGCTTTGCCTGAAACATACAGCGTATGAGCAGTTAGCCCTGCTCCGCTTTGCCATTTGTAACCGCACGCAAAATAGACCACGGCGGCGATCCCGATTGCGCACAGGGACGTGAACAGCGAGTGGGCAACGCTGCGGGTGCGCGTCAAGCCGGCGTTGAGAAGTGCAAGGCCGGCCGCAGCAAAGGGAATCAGCAGAACGAATATGGTGCAAATAGCCGCCGAGAGGGCCGGAATCGCTGGGAAAGATTGGCTCAACGCCTCTCACCTGCGGGCGGGATATGCGAACGGGCCACGAGCGCAAAACCCGCTATCTGTATCGCGATACTAACGAGAATGAACCCCATTTGCGCCGGTGCGGGCGCAAGCAGCACGAGCGCAGAAAGCGCGATGAGCCAGCCCGCAAGCATCAGCAGCAAACCGAGAATTCTCATGTATCCGAGTAAATGCGAAACATTGGAGCCGGCAGAGGGACTTGAACCCCCGACCCTCTGATTACAAATCAGATGCTCTACCAGCTGAGCTATGCCGGCGTTCTGGCGAGTGTTTCCACCATCTTAGTACACGCCTCATGGCAGCACCGGTGTCCGGCGATGCGCCCCAAAAAGCAGCTCCGCATCCGAGCGCCTGACGTAATTGGCTTCTAACGCGGCAGGGTCGGACCATCGCCCGGAGCGGCCGTCCAACTCTGCGCAAAACGCGATCGCCGGCGCAAGATGCCGCGGTGCTTCGATGCAGCGTGTCCCTCGTAACCGTGTTCCTTCGAGTGCCGCGCAGAACGGCGAGCCTGCGGGTGTAATAAACTCGCAGGGCGGACTCGACAGGCTGTCCAGCCACTGACAAAAGGTCGACACTAGCTCCGGAGCAACGGGTTCGAGTGCGGCATTGTAAACTGCTCCGAAGACTTCTCCACGCCGCGCATCCATCACCACGGCGCGCCGGTCAGACGCTCCGAACGTCGCTAACGCTCGCAGATTCGAGATACCGGCGGCGGGTTTCCCCATCGCCTCAGCCAAGCCTTTCACAGCCGATAAGCCAACGCGCACTCCTGTAAATGCACCCGGTCCACTGGCGCTCGCAAAACAATCGATATCATCGAGCGTCAATTGCGCGCGTTTCAGCAGCTCATTCGTCGCGCCGAAAAGCACGTGCGCAAACCCGTCCTGAGAAACGAGCGCGAGCTCTGCCACCGTTTGTCCGTTCGCCCGTATCGCAAGGCTGCCGGACTCGGAGGTTACATCGATTCCGAAAATGATCACGGAGCGAGGCGGTACACGCGATCCATCTCGTATGCTTTCCCGTTCGCATTAATGGCCAGCAGGCGCAGATTCATAGTCGCGCCGGGCTGTTTGAGAAGCTCCTTCGGTATGGTGAATGTGCCGGAAGCGCCAATGCCAACCAGCCGGGCGCCTTCGCCGCCTGCGACCACTTCGCCCCACCATGCATACTGCATCGAGCGGCTGGCGCGATTCGCACGGGTGATCTTGACTGCGTATGGAGTCGGAATTGCGCTGTTGATGCTATCGCCCGAGGGCTCGACAATTTCAAACGGAGTCTTGGCGGCATCCAGCTCAGGCTCCTGAATCGGGGGGTCCACCGACTCGAAGCGGTACGACTTCAGCATGGATGCTTTATGTCCCTCGCGCGGGACCTGCAGCACCCAATCGTGCGAAGAATCCGGTGTTTGCCGGCTGAACACCTCTCCCTTGTAATCCTTCAATTCCAGCTCTTCGCCCGTGATCGGATTAACCCACACGGGATTGTATTTGTGCTTCGGCAGCGTGATCTCAACAATGCCCGGCTTCTCCGCGTAAGCAAGATACTCGACTTCTTCGAGGCCCACGGCGCGCGCGCCGTCCACATCGAAATACGGCTCCAACTCCCAATGCCTGGTGTCGGAGATGACTCGAAACCAGGTTTGAACTGCCTTTACGTTCGCTTCGTTTTGCAAAGCTTCGTACGAGATGCTGGGATACTGCGCGTTGGTAGTGCAGTTCCACAGCTCGTGCCGGAACTCGTCCGGAGCCGTCCGGCTAATTACGTGGATCTCCGGTTGTTGCGTGAACTGATGTTCGACTGCACCGAGTTGAGGACTCGCGGAGCCCTCAATGAGATAGTTCATCCAGCCGTCAGCGATCAGCGGCGAAGAGCTGTCGCGAGCATCGGTCGAAAGCGGATGCCGGAAGCTGTCGTAGCGCTTGATCGATTCCGCAATATTCCTGAGCAGCTCGCGCGAGCCCGGCACGCTTTCAAACTTCTCAATACCCTGCCACGTGACATTGAGGCCGCCGTAACGGCTCACTATGTAGCGGATGAGCGGGTCGCGCTTGTCGAACTCGCCCAGTAACCCCGAGCGTACGAACGCATGGTCTGCGAGGATCAAATCGAGCGTGAAGCCGCGGCTAAGGGCGGCCAGAATGCGGTCGTCCAGCGTTGCGAAATAGGCGAGATTCGGCTGCCCATCGCCGGAAACGGGTTTCGTTGTCGCGTTCGCGATCAGAACTGTGCCGCGAACGTGGGTAAACCCGTCGTGTTTGCGGCGATCGAGCCAGCTCTCGAACGCGCCTTGATCGAGCTGCAAAAAAGGAACTGCCGCCGCGAGCCATAAATGGGGCTGCTTGTTCGTTGTCCACCAGTGGCGTACATTGGCCACACTGACGAATCCCGCGCTGCCGCTATCGGAAGCAGTAAATGTCGATTCCTGATCGTTGTAGCGCTTGATCAAGCCGGCAACGTGATAAGTCCAGGTCCCGGGCTCGGTGGGCGAAAATCGCACCCGCACGGACCGGCCACCGACCCAAAATGCATGCATGAGGTAAGTGGTGTGGCGTGGCGACCGGAATTCGACGGTTATGAGGTCGTCCCTATAGGGCGAGGTCCCTGCCGGAACTTCGTCCTGGTTCCAGTCGAAATTCAATTCGCAAGGCGAAAAGGTACGTGCTGCTTGAGAGCACGGCGGAATAGCGGCCCCGCTTGATACTAGTGCAACCACGAACAGGCCCAGCACGGCCGGGCCCACCACACGCATATACCTCAAGCATACCGTCGGGTTGAAAACGCACTCGGTTGGGAATTGACCGAGGCCGCCGCAAAAAAAGTTTGCGTGTCAAAACAATTAGTACTGATTATGTAGAAAACCTGGTACGTGGAGTGCTATAGAAACGAGTAGGTATAGCGTTCGCGTCTCTTAGTCAGGGGTCAGTAAAGCCGCGACCGGTAAGATTAGCCAAAACGGACGATAAGAAGGAGGAAACCGCACGCGCATTCCAGCCGTGCGGCAAGAGAATCGACCGGGTTGTCGATAAGGTACAGCGAGACTGCTTATGGACATCATTGGTGATCGAAGATTCGTAGAGGTTCCGGGTGGAAAGACACATGAGCTTCCCCCGCTGCTCGTCCACACTGTTCCCGAGGTGAAACGTCTGGACAGGATGATGGGCATCGCAAACCAGATCATCGAACAGGAAGACATGGTCCCATGCGCTGCAGGGGACAAGATCGTCGATGAAGAGTCGCTCGAACGCCGAAAACTGGACCTCGCCCTAAATCTCGTCGACCAGTACTTAGGCTTGCTAAGTCACTGGCACTGGGGCGATGCCGTTCTGGAGTGGATCCGTCAGTGCGAAATTACGTTCGACGGGCGTCTCGAGCTTCGAAACCTGCTCCGTAGCGATCTCTGGCCCCACGCGGGACGCAGCAGTTTCGTCACCCTCCTTGGAGATAAGGCCATTCAGACCCGCGGCGTGCTACTCGAAAAGGCTGTCGGCCTACGTTTGGCTTTCCGGCAGATGCCGCCGATCCGTTGCTGTACGGACCAATTTCTTTTCTATTTGAATAACCCAGTCGCCGAGACCGCGTATAAGACTTGGTTAAATACAACACCGAGTCCGATCGCTTCCCTGCCCCCAGAACGCTTCCAGTTCCAGGTCGTCAACATGTCGCTCGATGTGCATTAGGCTTTAGCGGTTTTGCCAAACGAACCCAATTGGTAGAGCGGAAGCCCTGATTTCAACAACATAGGGCGATTTTGCGGAACGAACTATAAGGCCGAACCCGAGATTCCTCGCGGGTGCAAAGTCTGTTTTGCGAAACGAAGCCAATTACCCGTGTCGCCG
>JAFAQG010000428.1 GCA_019246575.1 Acidobacteriaceae bacterium | reverse complement strand
CAGCGGGCGAACAGTTCGTACGATGCAGATTCGTGGTGGCGGCGGACGGCCAGAACTCCGGGTTGCGGCGAGAGGCG
Source organism: Acidobacteriaceae bacterium (assembly GCA_019246575.1). The sequence continues at coordinate 5,960 of JAFAQG010000428.1, read as the reverse complement.
GGCCTGAATCGGGTCATCGGCGAGCGCCGCCGTTATGGGTTCCGCCGGCATTATCGAGTTCTACCGTGGTCGCGGGACATGGAATTATACTGGGGACCCCGCGGCCAGATCTACGTAACTCCGGTGAGCGCGCACGAGGTGTGTCTTGCACTCCTAACCCAATATCGGGCGCTTCGGCTGGACGAAGCTTTGAACGATTTTCCGGAGCTTCGCGCGCGTGTAGCCGGCGCGGCACACGCGTCGCGCGAACAAGGCGCACTCACAGTTTCCCGGAGCCTGGCGCGGGTTTGCCGAAACGATTTGGCGTTGGTAGGCGATGCGTCGGGATCCATCGACGCTGTAACGGGAGAAGGCATCTGCCTGTCGTTTCGGCAATCGCTTGCGCTCGCAGCTGCGCTCCGGTCCGGGAACCTGAAAGATTATGAGGCTGAGCACCACAGCCTGAGCAAGCGGCCGAGAATCATGGCGCGCCTGATGCTCACGCTTGACGATCACGTGAGCTTACAACGCAGAGCGCTGGCCGGCCTGGCGGAGCAACGCGATATTTTTGCATCGTTGCTCGCGATCCATGTCGGCGCGGCATCGTTCGCGGACTTGATCTCGTCGAGGCTCTTCGGGTTCTGCCGAAAGTTCCTTGTCGCCTAAAAACCGGCATCCTTTCGGCGGGTGATTTGCTTTTGATGTGAGATGCTTAACTTTGGCATGTTCGGACACCACGTTTTTAGCGGCTTCGAGCGGGCGTCAGGGGGAAAGCTTAACGGAGTGCTCCTCGGCTTTGTTCTGATCCTTGCGCCCCGACTCAGTGCGCAGGAGTCGCGCAAAGCCGAACCTCTGGTTGTAAATCTGCAAGTCGAAGCCGGAACACCGCTCAGGCTGTACATAACGGACCGGGTCTGGTACAGGCTATCTGAGCCGGTGACCGCGAAGGTCTTGGACCCGGTTTGGGCCTTTGACAGAGAAGTCATCCCGGTGGGAAGCGTGTTGCACGGCAGCGTGACGAAGCTGAATCCCGTAGCCAAGATGGTCCGCGCGCATGCACTCCTGGGGGGCGACTTTACGCCGCTCAAGAAAGCGGAAGTTTCATTCACGGAGTTGACGTTGCCGGATGGACGATCACTGCCCATCCAAACATTCGGCGCAGTGGGTATGAACACGCTTTACACGCCGCCGCGACCGTCGAAGACTGCCAAAAAACAAGCAGACACAAACCAGAAGACTGGAGATGCGCAGCAGAGTAGCCGAAGGGGAGTGGAGCGATTCGTCCGGCAGCAAGCCCGGACCCAGTTGAACAGCCAGCTGAATGCGCGCACGCGGGGTTTGTATGATTTTGTTCGCGGTCCCAATAAGCGCGAATGGATCGCGAATTTTCTTGTAGGGAAGCTGCCCTACCATCCTCAGTGGTATCGAGCAAGAACTCGCTTCGACACCGTGCTCGAGAAGCCGCTTGATTTTGGAACGGCCGGCATTCGCGCCGAGAATCTCACCGCGCTCGGTAAAGCGCCGCCGGCGGACTCGACGGTGCAGATGCGAATCGTATCGGGCGTCAGTTCCGCGGATTCGCAACTGGGCGAACCGGTTGACGGCATTCTTTCGCAACCCGTGTTTACGGCTGATCGGAGGCTTGTACTGCCGCAAGGGACGCATGTGATGGGAAAGATTACGCTGGCGCAGAGGGCTCGCCTGTTCCACCGGGGCGGAAAACTGCGTTTCGCCATCGACGGTGTGCAATTGCCAGCAACGGCCGAAGCCTATTCGCTACAGCCGGCGAGAGAAACTGTGCCCGCGGAAGCACAAATCACCAGTGTCGAAGGGGATCCGAAAGCCGTGAAGGTGGATGCCGAGGGTACCGCGAAGGCAACCGAATCTAAGACTCGTTTGTTGCGGCCCGCGATTGCGGGGCTGATTGCTGCTAAGACCTTAGACGAAGATGCCGGGAAACAGAGCGCGTCTGCATCGGCGAACGGAAACACATCCGGCCGGGCGCTGGGCGGATTCTCGGGCTTCGGACTACTGGGCATGGCGGCGGCGCGCGGCCCGGCATACATCGGCTCGGTGTTAGGCTTTTATGGGCTTGCCTGGTCCGTTTACTCGAACGTGGTTGCCCGAGGAGCAGAGGTCACTTTCGAGAAAAACACGGAGATGGCAATTCGATTCGGAGCGAATCCTCGCACCGCGACAACAGCTCAAGATACGCGATAACAGAGTTGTAATTGCCATCAACCGCATTTCTTCGCGGTATTGTTGATGGAGGCGACTCGTGATCTAATGTGACTTTTCGCCGTGGCGCTTTGCCATAAGGCGGGAGGATACATGCAGTTTCTTATGGCTCGGCACGAAAGCGGCAGCATGGAGAGATTCCAAACAACGCTCGAATCAACCTTGCAAAGCGTGGACGAGGCCGAGAAAATGGCTATGCGCGAGGCGGAGAAGGCCGGCTTCGACGAGGAGAGCCAAAGTCATATCGGGATGGCCGTTCGCGAGTGCATGGTCAACGCCGTTGTTCACGGCAATCGTTACAACAGGAGAAAGCGGATTCACTTCACGGTGGAGACCTCCGACTCCGGCGTTGCCGTAACGGTCGGCGATGAGGGCGAGGGTTTCGATGTGAATTCGCTTCCAGATCCGACGGTGCCGGAGAATTTGCTGCGGCAATCCGGCCGGGGGCTGTTGCTGGTCCGCGCTTTCATGGACGAGGTCGACGTGCATCCGCGCCAGGGCGGCGGAACGGAAGTTCGCCTGGTGAAAAGCGTAGCCGGTTCCTGATCTTTTTTGATCGTGTGATCCACTGAGGAGGCAGAGCTTGAACGTAAAACTAACATCGCGTCAGGTTGGCGATGTAACGGTTCTCGACGCGGCCGGACGAATCACTTTGGGAGAGGGCGCGAGCGTATTCCGGGACAACATCCGCGACCTTGCAGGCAAAGGAAATAAGAAGATCCTGTTGAACCTCAGCGACGTATCGTATATCGACAGTTCCGGAATCGGCGAATTAGTGTCCGGTTTCACGACCGTGACGAATGGGGGCGGACAATTGAAGTTAGTCGGGCTCTCGAAGCGCGTAAAGGACCTGCTGCAGATTACCAAGCTCTATACGGTTTTCGACGTGTACGACGACGAAGCCGCGGCAATTCGGAGCTTCGGTTAGTCTCTACCTGGGATTTTCGGGCATTTTCGGTACTGGGGGAGCACGCCGACTGAGATTAGTGCCGCTAAGAAGGCACTTCATCAGCACAAGCGTGTCAACATCTATGTCCGTGTCCGCATATCCTGGTGGCGCCGCCCTGGCTTCTGAGGTCAAAACAGTTGAGATTCTCCTTGCCGACGAGATGACGCTCGTTCGTGAAGGACTCGCCGCACTATGTAATTCAATCGGCGACTTTCGTGTAGTTGCACAGGTGGGCACCGCGACGGCGGCATTGGCCGAGATCGAACGCGTCGAGCCCCATTTGGCGCTGCTCGATCTGGGGCTATCGGATCTCGCGACCACAGAGATCATACGCATCGTTCGCGAAAAAGGCCTTCGCACGCGGTGCGCCGTTTTGTCGACCCGCAGAGATCGGAAAACAGTACTCGAAGTGTTGCGAACGGGAGCTTGCGGCTATGTGCTCAAGTCCTCCAGCGCCGAACAGATGGTCGAGGCACTGAGCCAGTTCGTTCAAGGCGGCATTTACGTTTCGCCGCAGATCGAAGTCATGTCTCTACTAGGTGAAACCGGCGCACGCAAATCAGGCGATGACCCCATTGAGGCACTCAGCAGCCGCGAGTTCCAGGTGTTCTCATTGCTTGTAGAGGGTGTTCGGGCCAAGGAGATCGCAGCGAGGCTATCGCTTAGCCCCAAGACGGTCGACACCTACCGCTCGAGTCTGATGCGCAAGCTGGACATCCATGACGTGGCGGGATTGGTCAAATACGCAATTCGCCGGGACTTGGCGGATTTGAGAGCGTCTTAGGCGACGCGACGCCGTCCCAAACCACATACCTTATAGCTCTGACTCAGTCGCACGCCTGTAAAATAAGGCGTTTCTCGTATGATTCGCCTGTGGCTCTCGCGAGCGATGGACATCTCCATCCAGCAGCAACTGCGTGCGCAAATTGTTCTCGGCATTCTTAGCCGCAGGATATCGCCGGGCGAGCGCTTGCCAAGTGTGCGTGCGCTGGCTCGACAGCTCCATTTACATCCGAACACCGTGAGCGCGGTGTATCAAATCCTGGCAGATGAAGGATGGGTCGCGAGACGACGCGGAAGCGGAATGTATGTACGGCGCCTCGACCCGACCGCTCACAACGAAAACGGCGTCGATCTGTTCGCGAAAAAGTGCCTGGATGAGGGACTTGCTCGCGGTTTTTCGGTCGACCAGTTGCGTAACTCATTCGCAACGCTAACTCACCGGTTCCAAACAGAGAGCTTGCTGGTGGTAAATCCCGATAACCAATTGGCGCGTATTCTTGCCACTGAGATCGGCGAAGGGATCGGGCGCGAAGTGTCGTCTGCGGATTCCGCCTGTGGTGGAACAGCCGTAACTCCAGAAACTTGCTTGCTTGTTACGCAAGCTTCGTTGCCGCGGGTAATCGACGAACTTGGGCCAGGTGTCGATCACAAAACAATCCGCCTCAAATCGATGCAGGAGTTTCTCGCGGGTTATCAGAGACCAAACTCGCCGTCATTGATCGCTGTGGCATCGCATTCGGATTCGGTCCTTCGCTGGGCATCGATGTTACTCTCGGCTTTGGGATTTCCGGGCGACTCGGTTTTGCTAAGAAACGCAACGCAAGCCGGGTGGCAGGATGGCCTCAGGGCTTGCGACATCGTAGCGGTCGATGTAGTTACCGCTTCCGAGCTGCCGGCGACCATCATTCCCGTGATTTTTCGGATCGTAGCGGACGATTTCCTCGCAGAGATGCGCGCCGTTTTGCAGGCGTAGAAAGGATTTATTCCGCAAAACAGAGCAGCGGATCCGTACACGTCAGCATGAGTACATAATCTTCGCGGTCCGGCACCGCGTTCCATATCTTTTCGACGACCAGCGCCGGGATAGCATAATTTCCGACGAGTAACCACGTCTCAGGATCGGAACTTGTTAGCGGGACAGCGCACAAGGCGCCCACGCCAGCCATGCTTAGCAAAATTCGCGCCGAGACCCGCCGTTTTGTGGAGCGCCGCTCCCACCTGAGCTCTGCAATTCTTGGTTCCGTGATGCGAATGAGCGCGCCTTTGACTCCACATTCACGAGTCGTTTTCAGGATCGAGAGAGTCAGCATATCTGCTGTGCGGTCCTGCACCTTCGTATCGCAAAGGTGCCCGTAGCCAACCATCGCGACGTGAACATTCTGGCCTTTCTTCAATGCTGTTAAGTTGGCCGCAACCGCATCGGCGGCACACGATAGCGCGGAAATGGTGATGAGCATCCGAACGCAGTAGCTGCTTGCGATTTTCATAACGCCACAGTACGGCTTTGAACAACAGTTGTCAGCGGGGGTTTGTGACGCTTTCTCCCGGTGTCACACTCGGAAGAATGAGGACGTTATTACTCACTCTGATCCTTACTGGCTCTGCACCGCTGCTGAGTGCACAAGGCGCTCCGCCGCATGCCGGGCCCGGCCAGCCCTACACAGTCGAGTATTACTACAAGGTGCGGTGGGGACATCAGGAGGAGTTTCAGCAGCTGTTTCTTAAGAATCACTATCCGCTGCTGAAGAAAGTAGTCGAGAGCGGGCGTATGCTGTCGGTCAAAATCGAGACCCCGGCCAATCACATGACTGAGGATGCGCGCTGGGATTTTCGGGTAACGATCCGGTTCAAGAACTCGACTGCCGCAACAACGTCCAACCCCGATGAAGAGCGGCTGACAAAACAGCTCTGGCCCGACCAGGACACCTACAAGCGCGAAGAACAGCGCCGATTCGAGATTCTGCTGGCACATTGGGATCTTCCGGTTGTGGACGTTACGCCGCCGAAGTAG
>JAFAQG010000426.1 GCA_019246575.1 Acidobacteriaceae bacterium | reverse complement strand
TCGGAGATAGGGCTCGAGCAGGCGAAGGAGCCCGCAGCAGCGGCGGTTCAGAACGGGCTGTTATCGCAGACGGTTCGACGGCAACTGGCGGCGTTGCCGCAAAAGCAGAGAGCCGCGGTGATTTTGCGGTATCAGGAGGACTTACAGCCAGCCGAGATCGCGGCGATGCTGAAAATTCCGGTGAACACGGTAAAGAGCCATTTGCAGCGTGCATTGGAGACCTTGCGCGAGAGATTGGAGCCCAGGCAGAGAGTAGGGGTATGAAGAACGTAGAACAGGAGCTCCAGGAGGCACTGGCGCGCGTGGAGGCGCCGGCAGGCTTTGCTGAACGCACGATGGCGCGGATTGCCGAGCAGCGCCCGGCGCGATTCCGTTCCGTTTGGTACGGAGCAGTTGCTGCAGCGCTGGCGCTGTTATTGGCATTTGGAGTTGTCGAGCGGACTCAACGCGAAAGACGGCGGCGTGCCGAGATCACCGAGCGACAGGTGGTGTTCGCGCTGGCACTCGCGGTGGACAAGTTTGACCAGATCAGCGCGCGTTTACAGAAATCCGCACCGGAATTGCGAGTTAAGGAAAAACAGAGGAACGATTTATGAGCAAGATGGCATTGTTGATTGCAGTGTCGGCGGTATGGGCATACGCGCAATCGCTGGATTTTTCGAGTTTGGACAAGCTCGCGTCCAAGGCGAAGGAGGCGAATCGCGTTTCGCTCGACGAGAATCAGTTAAAGGCAGCGATGCAGATGATGGGGGACCGGCCGGATAAGCGCGAGAAGATGCAAAAGCTCGCCGGTTTGCACAGTGTAAACGTGCGAAATTACGAGTTCGAGAAACCGGGCGAGTATCAGGATTCCGATCTGGATGCAGTTCGCGCGCAGGTCGCGAAGATTAAGGGCTGCTCGAAGATCGTCGACTCGAAAGAAAAGAACGAGCACTCCGAAATCTATATGTGCAGCGAAGACGGAAAGGCGACAGGACTGGCGATCATCTCGGCGGAACCGAAGGAGTTGAGTGTGGTTGTGATCAACGGTTCGCTGGCGCTGAACGAACTGCACAACCTGCACGGGCTGATGGGTATGCCCGGCATCGAGTTAGGCCCGACGCATAGAATGCGTCCGCATCCGCCGACTCCGCCCGTTTCTGCACCGCCGCCGGCAAGTCCGCCGCCTGCGCCGCCTGCCGCGAAAAACCCGAGCTGAAACGACGCGGGGCGAAAACGCCTACTGCACTCAGAAGGTGATCCGGACGGCAAAACGAAGTACTCGTTCGTCGATTCCTTCGCGCCCGGTACCCGTTGTACTTGTAATAGTGCCGAAGCCGCCGAGGTTACGAATTGTTCGATCGGGATTCAGCACGACGTTGGAAACGTTCAGGTTGCCCGGATTCGAAAAATGTGGAGTATTCGTGACGTTCAGAGCTTCGGCGCGGAACTCTGCGCGGAAACGCTCCGTGATGCGGAAGTTGCGGAACAGGCCGGCGTCGGTGTTGAGTGTTCCGGGTCCACGAAGTGAGTCGTAACCGGAGGTTCCGAATCTCGCGGTGGTAACAGGAGCGTAGGCCAGCGGATCGAAATATGGTGAATTCGGGCCGACGCCGCCCAGTATCTGGACAGTCGGCTTGATCTGATCGGCGCGCTCGTTGTTTCCGGATGGATTCGGAGCGTTCAGGGACGTGTTTGATGCCATAACCGTAAACGGCGTTCCCGAGTAAGCGCTAATGAGTGAATTTAGCTGCCAGCCGCCGGCGATGGTGGACGCGATGCCGCTGCTCAGCCAGGGTTTGCTTTTGCCGAAGGGAAGCTCGGCAACGAGTGTCGCGCTAAACACATGCGTACGATCGAATGGCATCAATGCACGGTTGAGTTTGAAATACTGCGGGATCTGGATCATCGGTGGACCATCTGCCAGCTCGTCACAGCAGATACCAATTGCTTTTGAAAAAGTATACGAGAGATTGAGCTGATACCCCTGTGAAAAGCGCTTTTGTAACGTGGCCTGCAACGAATGGTAGTGGTTGTCGCCGACAGCAGTTAGTAATTCAGTGGCAGTTGTACGACCGAATTTCTGGAAATAAGGCTGTCCGGCGGTTCCGGCCCCCAGCACCTGTCCGGCATTTAAATCAAAGCGCTGGTTAATATGCACCTGGTGTGAGCCGACGTAGGCCGATTGCGCGAGGAAACCGCCTGCAAGCTGCTTCTGCAGGCTGAAATTCCAGGATTGAATGTAGCCGCGAATAGTATTTTGAGCTAGCGACCTTACCGCATAAGTGACCGGAACCGGGACCACACCGGAAGTAATGTCAGGAACCGCGATTCGCGGGATGCCGTCAGCAAGCCGTGATGCATATTGGTTTGTATTGGGCGGATTCAAGCTTAACTGCAGGTCATTGGGATAATTCGTGATCATGTTGCGCACGAACGACAAAGGATAGGGATCATAGTTGATGCCATAGCCGGCTCGAACGACCCAGGTTTCGCTCGGCCGGTACGCTATGCCAAGCCGGGGCGAAAAATTCTTTTGCTCGATGTGATAACCGCAGTCGGTAGGAACCAACGCTACACCGCAGATCGACATCTGGTTGGTATCGAAGTTATATCGCTCGAGCCCGCGGCTTGCGCGATGGCCCATCGGGAAGTAGTCCCAGCGCAGCCCGTAAGCAACGGTGAGTTTGTGCGTTGCTTGCCAGGAATCCTGGGCGTAGAAGCTGTACGAGATTTGCCGGCTGGTCAAACGGTTGTTATCGAAGGGCAGCGCCTCTGTCTGCGTGACACTCGAGAGTCCCAGCAGAAACTGCGCGTAGCTGTTGTACTGATTTGGCGACTGGCCGGGGATTGCCGTGGCGCCTCCGGTGAAAATGAACACACCGGCGCTCGCGGGCGCTTCGAAGTGGTTGATCGCAAAATGAGAGACATCGATGCCGAACTTGAGGCTGTGCGAAGCCCGCGTCCAGCTTGCATTTGCTGTGTATTCGAATTGCGAATCGGCGTAGCGCAGCGGCGACGAAGCGGTCGGCGTGCCGATATCGGCATACGAACTGACCTGAAAATCGGGCCAGCCGCTGTAGAGTAAGTTGGGTCCGTTGGTTCCCGGAATACCAAGGACATCCAGGCCGACATTAGTACCGAGCCGCACCGGATCGTGATTTGAGTTAGATAGTGTCCAGCCGAAATAGCTGTCAACCAGCACCGTAGGGCTAACTACGTAATTCGCGCTGTAGGTTGTGCTGTAGACATCGCCGAAGGCGTGACCTGCACGGCCTCCGGCACTAGCAACGGGCACGCCGCCGTTATTCCCGAATACGGGCGGGTCGTTCATGGTGTAGTGCAGCCAGCCCACGCGGCCACTGAGGTTCAGTTTGTCACCGGCAACCCAGTTGAGCTTGCTATCCAGTTTCGAGCGATTCACTGCGTAAGGGCCACTCGCATAGTAGTTGTTTGAGAGAAGGTTGGGAAGGTTGGGCAAGGGAGTAGCGGCCACGAGTTTTTGGACGATGGGGTCGAGTAGCGGCGTGGGAACCTGATTGTTCGCGAATGGGACTCGCCCGCTA
>JAFAQG010000405.1 GCA_019246575.1 Acidobacteriaceae bacterium | reverse complement strand
TGCCGCACATAAAGGTCGGATTGCTCGGCGCGGATTACAAGATCGAGAACGGCCGCTATCGCTTTGCGAAAGTATTCAACGGGCAGAACTGGAATCCGCGGCTACAAGCGCCTTTGACCCAACCCGGCGTGAACGTCGTCGTAGGCGAATATCTGCTCGCCGTGCGCGGGCGCGAGCTGCGCAGCTCCGATAACCTGTACAGCTTTTTCCAAGAGACCGCTGGCAAACAGGTCGTTTTGAAAGTCGGACCGAATCCGGACGGCAGCGGCTCGCGCGAAGTCACCGTCGTTCCTATCGAGGACGAAGCGCGCTTACGCCACCTTTCCTGGGTCGAAGACAACCGCCGCAAGGTCGACCGGCTCACCGGCGGCAAAATCGCCTACGTGTATCTGCCCGATACCGGGAGGGGCGGTTACACCAGTTTCAATCGCTACTTTTTCGCGCAAGTGGGCCGCGAAGGAGCTATTCTCGACGAACGCTATAACCACGGCGGCGATATCGCCGACTACATCATCGATTATTTGAAGCGGGAACCGATGGCGTTCGTGATGGCTCGCGAGGGCAACACCATCAGCGATCCGAATGAAGCCATCTTTGGCCCGAAAGTCATGATCACAAACCAATTCGCAGGTTCCGGCGGCGATGCTATGCCCTGGCTGTTCCGTCGCGCCAAACTGGGACCGCTGGTCGGCATGACAACTTGGGGCGGTCTTATCGGAATCGGCGGTTATCCGAATCTCATGGATGGCGGCAAAGTCACTGCTCCACGCTGGGCGTTCTATGGATTGAAAGGCCAGTGGGAAGTCGAAAACCATGGCGTTACTCCCGACATAGAAGTGGACCTCGATCCGAAGCTGGTCCGTCAAGGTCACGATCCGCAACTTGAGCGCGCCGTCGAAATCGTGATGCAAGCCTTGAAAACGAATCCGCCGGAAAAATACGGCAAGCCGCCCTACCCGAACTACCATCAACACTTCCCGACCGGTGCTTCGAACTAATACTTGGGTTCGCGGCTCGCAATCGACACTAGTCCCTCACTTACCAGCTCCCGAACAAACACCCGGATCGTCTCGCGATCCAGCTTGCCCGCTGCCGCAGACCAAAGCTGCTCGAGCGAGCATGTCCGAGCATCTCGAAGCGCTTGCAGTACCGGCAGCGCCGCCGCCGCAAACCTGTATCGCTTCCGATTGGCGCAGAGCTCGACCGTGCCATCCGGCCCGCGCTCGAGCTCGACGGGACGAATCACATTCCAAGTAAGCGCGTACTCACCATCATCGGCAGGCAACACGCCGGGCATCGCTGTCCAGGGTAGGCCTATTGCGGGGCGCGGATCAGTCATCGCGTTCAAGTAGGCAACATACTCGGCCAGCACATTCGGGCGCCAGTCCTCGGCTAATATTTCGCCGATGCGCTTTACCCAACGCGCTTGTTCGGCAGCAGTCGCGAAGCGCGGCAAATCCTGCCGGATCTCAGGATGGGTTCGAAGCCGCTCCACGAACCAGGACAGAAGGTCCGCCCCGGTTACGTTATGGATCCCTAGCGTCAAATGCAGTGTCGGTTCGTCCACCGGTATCGCTTCATGCCACCAACCTCGCGGTATGTACAGCATGTCGCCGTTCTCCAGAAACCCATCCCAAACCGGCGGGTTGTCTGGGCGCTCGAGCGCCCGTTCGATATCGCGTGCGAGCGGATACTCGCGCGTCGTGCCGTACACTCTCCAGTGCTTTCGTCCTGCTACCTGCAGGATAAAGACGTCGTGGTCGTCCCAATGACAATCGAATCCTTGCGATGTCCGCCAGCCCGCGTACGCGTTGATCTGCACCGGAACCTGAAACGTGCGCTCGAGATCTTCGGCGAGCGCAGTGAGCGGCTGATAGAGTTCCTGAACGGCATCCAGGATCAACGTTGCGCCGTTTCGCAACAATTGCGTGAGTTCAGGCGCGCGCAGATGCGGAACTCTGTTCGATGAACGCCGGCCATTCGAATACCCGACAAACGAATCCGCCGGAACCGATTTGCCGCTCTCGACCAGACGCAATCGCGGCGGCTCGAGCCGGTGCTCTCGAAGGATCAGATTCAGAGCGGCCCAAG
>JAFAQG010000396.1 GCA_019246575.1 Acidobacteriaceae bacterium | reverse complement strand
CTTCAAAGCCTCTGCCGTTTCCTCAATCGACAGTTCTTCGATGTCTCGAAGTATGAAAACGGTTCGGTAGATTGGCTTAAGACTCTGTATTGCTTCGTCCAGGATTTCTCCTAATTCCTCGCGCGAGTAGCGGTCCTCCGGATTCTCCTCCCAAACGGCAATCTCCCGGACGACCTCGTCCTCTCCCGTATCCACCGGCTCATCCAGCGGTACCGCCTTATCGGAACGCCGCTTCCGAAGCCGCATCAAGGCTTCATTTACCGCAATGCGCACCAGCCACGTGTAAAACTTTGAATTGCCCTGAAATTCATCCAGGTGTGAATAGGCCTTGAGGAAAGTCTCCTGCAGCACGTCTTCAGCGTCGTCGTCATTCTGCGTAATCTGTTTGGCGATGCGGAAGATGCGCCGGTCGTAGTGCGTCACCAGTTCCGAAAACGCACCCATATCGCCCGCCTTGGCCCGCGCGACCAGCGCGGACTCATCGAAGACGGGAGTAATGGTGGAGGTGCTCACGGGAAGCGCAAATCTAGTCTAGCAGCGCGGCATCGTACGCCTGGGGGCGCTCTGCGCCTCGGCTGGGTTCAAATGGTCTTAGGAAATGCTGGACCAAGGAATTCAGTGGCTGCAGATGGCTGGAACCGTCGCCGAGTGTGTGCTGCTGCTCCGGATTATCACCCTAAAGCTACACCGCGTATACACTTTTGTGACACTTTACTGGGCAGTGAACGTGTTGTTTGATGGAGCGGCCTGGATTTCCGGATGGACGTCGCGCGCCACCGAAAGGATCTGGGAGTACTCACTGTTTGTGCTCGCATTTCTTTTTCCACTTGTTTGCTGGGAGGTGTTCGAAGAACTGAAAGGCCAGATCGCCAGAATCCGGCGAATTCACGCATCCAGGTTGATCTCTGGACTGTTTATGACAGCACTTCTGGGCGTGATCTGGTCCGTCAACTTCCAAGACGACGCGGCTTCGGGGACACCCGGCGCGATGTTCTCAATTGGCCTGTTTGTATGCCTTGGGTCGGCGTGCGCGAGCCTGCTTTTCATCTGGAACGTTTATCGTTCCGCACGCAAACAGGGCATCGCATTTCCGAAAAACACGTTTGTCTGGGCCGTTTTCTTCATGCTGACCCTCGGGCGGTCAATTCTCGAGTCTGCAGCCATTATCGCCACGCCTACAATGAGTAAGATCGTGTCCGACGTGGTACAAACCGCGTTTTTGCTGTTCGATGTGTCCCTCGCGGTATGGTGCATTTTCAAGCTGCGCGCTTTGCCTTCCGACGTTGCATCGCATCCCGAAAAGGCCAGTTTTTCCTAGCGCTCGGCTCCGGCACCCCACGCCGGCAGAACAATGCCGGAGCACATTCCGAAACCAATCCGCCTGAATTCTGCGCGCTCGCAGTATGCATTCAGGATCACCTCGTCCCCGTCTTCGAGGAACGTACGCCGCTCTCCGCCGGCCAACTCGAGCGGTTCCTTTCCGTTCCACGTCAGCTCCAGCAGGCAGCCCCGGTTGAGCTTTTCAGGCCCCGAGATGGTACCGCTCGCGATCAGATCGCCGGGCCGCAGCGGGCATCCATTCGATGTATGGTGCGCTAGCATCTGCGCGAAGGTCCAATACATGTCGCGGAAGCACGCACGGCCGAGCAGAACCGGTTGCCGCATGTTCTGCGAACGAAGCCGCGCTTCGACGGTAATGTCGAAAGCAGTGTTAGACGTGGTCGTGAGGTACGGAAGGACCGGAGTGTCGTGCTCGGGTGCCCAGACCCGAAATGGGTCGAGCGCTTCCAGTGTGACCATCCACGGCGAAATCGTGGTCGCGAAGTTCTTCGCCAGAAACGGTCCGAGCGGCTGATATTCCCAGCGCTGAATGTCGCGGGCGGACCAGTCATTTAGCAGACAAAGCCCGACGATGTGCTGCCCGGCTTCGTGGATGGGGATCGGCTCCCCCATCCGATTGCCCGGTCCGATAAACGCCCCGATTTCGACCTCGTAATCGAGCTTCACCGAAGGCCCGAAACTCCCCAGCCCGAGTTGTCCCGGGGGCCGCCGTACGGGCGTGCCGCTGACCACAATCGACGATGCGCGGCCGTGATACGCGATCGGAACGTGCTTATAGTTCGGAACCAACGGATTGTCGGGCCGGAGCATGCTCCCGACATTCGTTGCATGGTGAATCGAGGCGTAGAAATCGGTATAGTCTCCGATCGCAGCCGGCAACAGCATTTCGCAATCTGCTTGCGGAATAAGCTCGCATGTTGGCGAGCCTTTTGCAAGCGCCCTGCTCAGCTCGCGCCGGAGATCGCGGCGCTGCGTAGCAGACACCGCCATGTAGCCGTTCAGCGTTTCTCCTTCGATCCACCGCCCCAGATCGAGAATAAAATCGCCGATGGCTGCGCCCAGCCTTGGCCGGGCTTCGTCACGCTTGCGAAACACTCCGAGCGGCAGATTCTGAATCGGAAAATCGCAACCCGGCCGGTTCGCAGAGTCGAGCCAGCTTTCAAGCTGCGGATCGTGCGTTTCGTCGATCACAGCCAGCCCAGACTCTGCAAATCGCGTACCGGGTCCTCACACGAGCACGAGCCGAACGAGTGCGCAAACTGCTTTCGCGCGCACGCGACTTGCTCAGTCGTCAACGACAGGCCGCGCCAGTGCAGGGAGTTGTCGAACCGGAATGCAAACGGGTCTTGGTCACTGAGAATTTCACTGATTTGTTTCTCACCGTGCCAGGCGAAAGCCGCCGCAGCGAACACATTGATGAACCCGTGCATCGCGGCTCTAGGCCCATTTGCTTCATACGTCAGCGGGTGCACCGAGCGAATGGCATGATGCAGTCCCGCGGTGGCCTTGAACGGCAGCTTGCGCTCGGCACACCCCAGGAGAAACGAAGCTAAGGTATCGACCGAAGGTATAGCTTCGGCCGTCAGACCTCCCGTGCGAAACTTCGCAAGCGCTCCCGCCGCCTTTACCTCGTTCAACCGGTCGGCAGGC
>JAFAQG010000387.1 GCA_019246575.1 Acidobacteriaceae bacterium | reverse complement strand
AGGTGATCCGATGAGTTTGGACACCGAATGCTTCTCCATGAACTCGGACATGTCAAAGCGGATGAGCGATTTCTCGCTGCCGAAGAGGAACTCGGCGAGGGCGCGGGCGACTTCGGTTTTGCCGACGCCGGTGGGTCCGAGAAAGAGGAAGGAGCCTGAAGGCCGCTTGGGCGATTTGAGGCCGGCACGAGAGCGCCGGATGGCTCGCGACAAAGCGGAGATGGCCTTCTCCTGGCTGATCACGCGCTTGTGGAGCTCCTCCTCAATACGCAGGAGTTTATTGATTTCTTCTTCTTTGATGGACGTCATGGGCACGCCGGTCCAGCGCGCAACGACGTCTTCGATATCGTCTTTCGAGACAACTCCGGTGGAGGTGTCGTCGAGGTTGTATTTCTCGCGAAGCTGGCGCAGGTTCTCGCGCTCTTTCCGCTCCTCATCGGAGTAAAAGCGCGCTTTTTCGAACTCGTGATTCGCGATCGCGTTCTCCATGCGATGGACGATGAACTTGATGCGTTTCTGAATATCGGCGACTTCGGTCGGCAGCGTGGTTTGCCGTAGCTTAACTCGCGCTCCCGCCTCGTCGATCAGGTCGATAGCTTTGTCCGGCAGAAAACGGTCGGGAATGAAACGCGTGGAGGTGTAGACGGCAGACTCGATCGCGTCGTCGGTATAAGCCACGGCGTGGAACTTTTCGTAGCGCTCCTTGATGCCAAACAGGATGCGGATGGCATCGGTTTCGGTCGGAGGTGGTACTTTGACAGCCTGGAAGCGCCGTTCGAGCGAGCGGTCCTTTTCGATGGACTTGCGGTATTCGGCGGGAGTCGTTGCGCCGATGCATTGAATCTCGCCGCGCGATAACGCGGGCTTCAGGATATTGGCGGCATCGAGCGATCCTTCGGCGGAACCTGCGCCGACGAGCGTATGAAGCTCGTCGATGAAGATGATGGCGTTCTGGTTTTCCATCAACTCCTTCATGATGGTTTTCAGCCGCTCTTCAAATTGGCCGCGGTATTTGGTTCCGGCGACGATCAGCGAAAGATCGAGCGCCAGGATGCGCTTGTCGGATAAGAAGGACGGGACGTCGCCGTCCGCAATGCGCTGTGCGAGGCCTTCCACAATGGCAGTTTTGCCGACGCCCGGCTCCCCGATCAGCACGGGATTGTTCTTAGTACGGCGGCACAAAATCTGAACCACGCGGTCGAGCTCGGAATCGCGCCCGATGAGCGGGTCGAGCATGCCGTCCACGGCCGCCTGCGTGAGATCGCGGCTGAACTCGGCGAGTAGGGAGCTCTCCTTAGGTCGGCTGGTACTCGTTTTCTCCGATGCCGAACGGGCGATCTCTTCGCGTACGGCCGAAAGCCGGAGACCCCGCTCGTGAAGGATCTCGGCGGCAAAGCTCTTTTCTTCCCGAAGCAACCCCAGGAGCAGATGCTCGGTGCCGATGTGCTTGTGGCTCAAGCGCTCGGCTTCTTCGGCCCCATAGGCCAGCACACGCTTGCATTCGTGACTGAGAGGAAGGTCGACAGATGTGGAGACCTTCTCACGAACAGTGGTGTGCGCTTCAATCTGCTTGCGAATGGATTCGATTGCGGCATGAGACCGCAGGAACCGGTTTGCAAGCGCTTTGTCCTCGCGCAACAAGCCGAGCAAAAGATGTTCGGTCTCGATGTAAGGACTTCCGAACTGGCTCGCTTCGTATCTTGCGAAGAAGATGACGCGGCGCGCTTTCTCGGTATAACGTTCAAACATAAGTGCCACCGTCAAGACGGGTTGCGTCTTGTCTAACTCCGGCTTCCTGCAATTCCATTGCCGATGGAGTATGCAGGCCGCCCTTTTTTAATTCCAAGACCCGATCGCACCGGCGCGCGAACGAGAGATTATGGGTTACAAAAACAGATGTCAGTTCGTGAACTTCATGCAGCTCGGCAAGCAAGCCGATGATTGCTTCTCCTGTCCGAAAGTCCAAATTGCCGGTCGGTTCATCCGCAAATAATACGTTTGGTTTACCGGCCAGAGCTCTCGCGATGGAAACTCGCTGCTGCTCGCCGCCGGATAGTTCGCCCGACCGATGTCGTTGCCTGGCCGAAAGGCCTACCTCGCTCAATTTCTGTTCAGCATCACCTGCGGCCTCAGGGGCGGTCATGCCTCGAATCAGCAATGGCATCATTACGTTTTCTAATGCTGTAAATTCGGGGAGAAGGGAAGGATTTTGCCAAACGAACCCAATTTCCCGATTGCGCAGATCGGCCAGCTGGTCGTCGGAAAGCGAATTCAGGTCTCGATTTCCGATGCGGATGGTCCCAGACGAGGGCCGATCTAAGCCAGCCATGAGGTGCAGCAGAGTCGATTTGCCTGCGCCCGATTCACCGATGATCGCCAACCGCTCGCCTTTTGGAACTTGCAGCCAAAGATCATCGAACACAACCACCTCCGCGCCACCCGAACGGTATATCTTGCTCAAAGACTCCGCCCGGATCGCCGTTTCCATGCTCACCGCTTGCGTCTTCGGCTCAGCGACATGTCGAAGCGAGACTGCTTCGCGGGTTGCGGCGAGCTAAACTCTTCGCTTTGTCGCCTCACTGAGAATCTCCGCACCCCTTCAATCATTAGATTAGAACAGCTCAGCAGAGGATGCGCTCCGTTGCAAAAAGTACTACTGAGTACGGTAGAAGATCACGTTACCGCCAGCACCCCTGTGCTTTGTGACGGAGGTGGAGGTGTTTGGGTTCTAGTCTGGTTCATTCTTAACCGCTTGCTGACGCGCGCGGCTCAGTCGATTTGGTGACGGGCAACCGCTTGCTGAGGCGCGCGGCTCAGTCAGGCGCGGCTTCCTCGAAGACATCGCGTTTATCAGCGGGAGCGAAGTATTCGTCGTAGACGCTGTCGTCGAAGAGGCTGGCGATCTTGACGTCGTCCAGGGGCAAGGTGATGACCAGGTCGGAATGGTTGACGGTTGGATCGGCAAGAACCTTTTCATACGATGTTCGCCGGAGAGTTTCAAGCGTTGTCCTGTCGCGGTATCCGCTCATAATCGGCAAGATACGAAAATACTTCTCCTCTGGAGAGAGATTCGGCGATTCGGCGACAAATCCGACATACCATTTGAGGCTGCTGAGTGTGAGAGAAACGGGGAGATCGTCGCGCTCGGCGCGATGGAGAAGCTTCATTATTGAATTTCCGTGCCGTTTCACCTCGATGTCCTTTGCGCGGTCGGCGTCGATGAAGCGGTTCACAACGAGCGCTGAAAACGGGCCGAGCGCCAGAGCCCAGGCACTCGTTTCCGAGAATTGGAAGGGCGCAAAGGGAATCCACCACTGTGCGGCCCAATTTGCCAGTTTTGTATCGGCAAAGGCCATAACGACGATGCGGCCGAGTATGCCGAGCAGGGTCCCGGCTATAGCCGAATAGAGAAGCAGGCGGTAGCCGTCTAACCGTTGCGCGACGAACCGAAAATAATACGTGAGGTGAAGGAAGAGGAACCCGCCGAGCAGAGGAAGCAGCAGCAGGTTGTACGGCATGGATTACGGATTATTCATCCGTCTTCATGCGCCTAACGAAAGCTATGCCGTCTCCGCGATGGTTTGTCAGCAGGTTTTTATTGCCGGCCAAGCGACGCAGCATAGCTTGAACCTTTGGCTTTCTGAGAAGTGCGTCCACGTCGACGATGGTACGGCCCTCGGAGGTTACGTACGAACTCTTTTCGTTAGTGTTACCGGGCATGGGGGCGCTCTCCTCTCTTCAGTCTAAATCGAATCGCGCCTTCGAAGCGAGGTGCAACCGCAGAGAAACAGCCGCACGCTGCAGGTATTCACAAGATGCAACGCAGTTTCGCCCTGCGTCAAAAAACCAGTTTCAGCGCGAATTGGATTTGGCGCGCAGGGTAGGTGGTGCGAATCTGGCCGAAGGCGGCGTCGGTGATATTCGCGTCGGGGAAACCAAAATTCGTGTGGTTCAGTACATTGAAGAACTCCGAGCGGAACTGCAGGCCGGCGTTTTCGCGGAACGGCAATCGGAAACTCTTATGGACTCCGAGGTCCCATTGCCAGAAATCGAGGCCGCGCAATGCATTCCTTCCGAGATTGCCGAAGGGCGCGTTTGTGGGGGGAACCGCGAACGCAGCCTTATTGAAATAGGCGTCCAGCATGGCGGGCCCGCTTGCGCCCGCGGGGTCACCGGCCAGATTCGGACGCATTATCGCTTCGCCCCGATAATCGGGTATTCGCCCGGTCACATCGTTGGCCGTCGACGGAGTATAGGCGACATCGATGGGCAAGCCGGAATTCGCGGTGTTGATGCTGTTCATTTCCCAGCCTCCCAGAACGGCGTCGAGCACCGGATTCCATCGAGAACCGAATCTTCGTCCTTTGCCGAAGGGCAGCTGATAGACGAGACTCGTAACATTCATCAGAGTGACGTCGAAGCTGGAGGGTCCGCGTTCCTCAGCCAGGTTTCGGATGTTCTGAGGATTGGCTGCGTAATAACCCGAAAAGTATTCGAGCGCCTGTTCCGTGTCGCCCAGCGATTTCGACCAGGTTAACGAGTTCAGGAAGTAAAGTCCGGACGAAAACCGGTGTTCGAAGCGCGCGGAAAAAGCGTTATAGGTCTGAATGCCCGCCGGATCGACCCATGTGATAGCGCCGAAGTTCGTAATGGGCCGG
>JAFAQG010000385.1 GCA_019246575.1 Acidobacteriaceae bacterium | reverse complement strand
GGGTTGCTCGCCAGCAGGGCCCGCCTCCGCTTTACCGGCAGCCCCATCCTAAAACCGTTCCGGGATCGGGCACAACAAATTTTCAGCGAACGGTTAACAGTGTCTTAACTGTTTGTCTCACCTCAGGGGACAACCTCAGAATCTTTGTTCGTGGAATCCGGTTGCCCCTTCAGAGAAACCCAATAGCTACAACGCCGAAGTAGCAAATCTTCTTCGGTGTGACGCAGCCAATGAGCGGGCTCGTTGGGTATGGTATGCACTACGAGGATTCTTGGAACCATCACGCGTTTGCGCAAATCGTTGTAATTCTTGAGAGGAAGCGGAAAATGGAGTGCGGAATTTCTGAACATATCCTGTGCCGTACATTTCGCCTGAATGCCAAGGTGCGGGTCGGGAAAAATGATCTCCGGGCCGTCACTGGTGGACAGCCTCACGAGTTCGATATCGACGCTGTGATCGTCCGGCACCGGTGTCTTTGTCCCACAGCCCGCTGCAGCCGCGATAGCACGGACGTAGGCCAGGCTGAATTCCTCTTTCCTCTTATTAATATCCACCGTGAAGGTCACCAACTATAGGCTGTATTACTTTATCAGTCAGGCTAGACGCGAATGGTCGAGCGGACACCTCCGGGCGCTTTCATTAGAAAAGCATAGCAGGAGGTTTGCCGTTTATTCGCTTTCGGATGTAGAATCACCTTTGGCTTACTGCTGCATTGAATCGCTACACGATGTCATAGAGGCGACCCCGATCCACTCTCAGACTTTACAGTGACTGGACCGCACTGGATAAAGAGATTCCCGGCGGGAGCCGATAAACAAATCAGGGCTATGACGTTTCGTATTAACGGCCAAGCTAAAATCTGCTCATTTTGTCGCTTGTCTCTCCCACTTCGGCACAGCCGAATTTGCGCTTTGGCTTCCTGTCCCAGTCTGGACGAGAGCACAATGAGTATGCGTATTGCGGACGAGCATACAGTAAAGAGTGTGCGGACGCCGAAAACGACTCAAAGCTTCCGCTGCTCCTTCTGTGGTTTATCATTGCCACAGCCAATGTGTGCGCTGGCATCCTGTCCCGTTCTGGACAACAGTATCGGGCTTCATGTGCAAGGTCAGGAAGGTAGCACTCCGGAACTGGACAACATGAGCGGACAGGAATTTGAGATCTTTGTTCGAGATCAACTACTTCGCAAAGGCTTTAAGAATATTGAAACAACTCCTGGAACCGGTGATATGGGTGCTGACCTTATTGTTCATCACCAAAGCCGGAAAATCGTAATTCAATGTAAGAGGTCTTCTAACCCGGTAGGAGTAGCCGCCGTACAGGAGGTCTTAGGAGCGAGGTGTTTCTACACGGCGCAGGAAGCGTGGGTAGTTACAAACGCCACTTTCACAGATGCGGCACGAAGGTTAGCGCGAACTGCCGAAGTCCGCCTAAAAGTTCTGAAACTCGGAGCTTGTACGTTATGATGCTGAGCTATATAAACCACTTCCGGCCGATTCTCCTGCTAAACGCCCATGCAATCTCTTATATCACCCAGAGTGACCAATGGGAAGCCTGTGATACGTAATCTTGTGGCTTTTGACGGTGATGAGGGCCCCACGCTTGAGATGGGAACTGTAAACAGCCAGTACATGGGAAAGCAGTTCCACCATGGCTTGAGCGCCCAGACCCTCCCTGCAAATTCGAATTACCGAGGGTCCGCTTGCTCTGGAAACGACGAGGATGGCGTGAAAACCAGCATCCAGTGTCACGACGACAGCATCTTGTTTCCGTAATCAGGCGAGCATTTCTTCACCGCTCGCTCTTGACATCTGAAGCTCGCCCACATGAGTACAGTCATAGCCAAGTTGACGAAAAAGTTTGGCTGCATTGCGGGGAATGCCCTGATCCAAAATCAGGCGCAACTCTGTCCTGTCCATTAAGCAGCGTTCGTCTCTGTCGCGCTGTCCTCAAGGTTAGCCGCAGCAAACGTTAATGCTTGCTGAATATCCTCCGGCTCTAACTCCGGGTAGTTCCGAAAGAGATCGTTCCGGTCTGGACACAGGGCAACCGCTTCCACCACACGCCGAACCGTGAGCCGCAACCCGCGAATACACGGTTGGCCGTTCATCTGGTTAGGGTTCCAGGTGATGCGATCGAAGCGGCCCATCTCTTTCTATCTTGATACATTGGCGACAAACCTGCCACTCTACCGTGATTAGCCCCCACAAACACCCTAAGCTCCGCCGATGAACTGATCGAGCCTAAATATCAATCACAAGCTTGGCGAATCTTTTGCTTTAAGCTAATCTTCTTGTTTTCTGCCGTTTGTGCCGTCATATCTTTACAGGAACCCTCAATTCCACCCTTTCCTGTGCTAGGCTTCTGTTTCAAACAACCTACATGTCCGCCCCTTTCTCTGCTACCAAGCCCAGTGAGCGCCGTCTCGCCGCCAATCGCGCCAATGCCCAATTGAGCACTGGCCCCCAAACCCCGGAAGGCAAAGCGAAATCGTCTTTGAACGCCGTGAAAACCGGCCTGACCGGGCGCACGGTGCTCTTGCCGAGCGAAGACGCCGAGGCCTATGAAACCCATCTGCTCCAGTATCTGGAACGGTTCGCTCCCGTCGGCGAACGGGAAACCGAACTCGTGCAGAACCTGGCCGACACCCAATGGCGCTTGCACCGCATTCCCAACTTGGAAGCCGGTCTGTTCGCCTTGGGCCGTCTCCGTTATGCGGATCTGTTCGCAGCCGAACCAAACCCGCAAATCCGAGCCGCCATGCTCGACGCACACATTCTCATGACCGAAGCGAAGCACTTCAAAAATCTACACCTGCAGGAGAGCCGCCTACGCCGCCAATACCGGCAGGATGCACAAGAACTTCAAGAGTGTCAAAAGCAACGTAAACAAGAGCAGGAAAAACAGGAACAACCGAAAGAAGCGACCCCGCTCAAAGCTCTTGCCGCAACCGGTGGCTTCGAATTTGCAACTGCAGAACAGAGCCGCGATCGCAACGGATCGGACCGCCCCGCAAGCACATCGAGTGATGCTTCTGTTCAAACACAAGCATCTGTAGGCTAAAGATAAAGCTTTTTGGCCAAGGATAAAAGGTTGGTAGAAATTTCTGCGGCGCTCCCGGCGCCTGCTGCGCCCTATTTACGCTCGCTATCCGGATTCCCTAGTCGGCGCGCAGTCTGCGCGTCCGGATGATCGGGCCCTAATGCGCTTTGAAGGTGTTCCGCTGCGGACCGAAATGCCGCGCGAGCCTCATCGCGTTTTCCCTGCGCC
>JAFAQG010000381.1 GCA_019246575.1 Acidobacteriaceae bacterium | reverse complement strand
AGCCGCACATGTCTACCTCTTCGGCCATTCGAGCATTTGCTTCGCCAAAGTTTCCGATACGCTCCGCAGCCATCAAACTGACAAGGCCGTGAATTCCCGGTTCTACGATCTGCGCGGTGAGATGCTGATACGTAGCCTATGGGGACCATCGTCGAGCAAGCGCCGGCCTCAGCCACGGCGCGCTATGCCGGTTGGTGGCGCTGGATTGTGGTGCTTGCGCCAGGCGTGCTCTTATCTGTTATTGCGCCAGTCGGGTTGACGATTTCTCAAAGCCGTCTTCTCGGCATTTTTCTCTCCACCATCCTTGCCCTCATCGCCAGGCCCGTTCCTACGGGCGTTACAGTAATCGTCGCGATCGCGGTACTCGGTGTGACGCGCACTTTGTCGCCTGAGAACATCCTGTCCGGCTTCAGCAACCCTACGGTGTGGCTGACTGTTACCGCTTTCTTGTTCGCGCATGCCGTAACCGCGACCGGGGTGGGCAATCGCGTCGGATACCTCTTTATCCGGCTGTTTGCTCACACTCCCCTGAGGCTGGGATACGCTGTCGCGGCAGCCGATCTGTCGCTTGCGCCGTTTATACCGTCCGACACAGCCCGCGGCGGCGGCATCATATTTCCAATCACCGTCAGCTTGTCCCAGGTATTCGGCTCGAAGCCGGGGCCCACGGCGAGGCGCATGGGTACATTCCTGATGCTCACAGCGTTTCACGCCACCTACACTGCATCTGCCATGTTCCTTACAGGCATGGCGGCTAACCCTCTCATTGCCGAATTCGCATACCAAACAGCGCACGTCCGTCTGACCTGGGTGCGATGGTTCAACGCTTCCGCTGTTCCCGGTCTGCTGGCCCTGTTAGTTGTCCCTTATGTCATATCTCTGATGTTCAAGCCGGAGATCCAGAACACCGAGCCCGCACGCCATCTCGCGGCTTGCGAACTGGAGCGCATGGGCCCGCTGAAGCGCTCGGAGCGGTGGCTGGTTCTCATCATCGTCGCTGTGATGATTGGCTGGATCACCTCGCCGTGGCATGGCGTTTCGAACACTTTCGTGGCTCTGGGCGGACTCGCCGCCATGCTGTTATCGAAGGTCATCAGCTGGGAAGAACTGCTGGCCGAGCATAGGGCTTGGGATACTTTGATCTGGTTCGGTCCGCTCATCATGATGTCCGATGCACTGAACAGGGCCGGCCTCGTTGCACTCTTCTCTAACAAGTTGTTCGCGCAGATGCACGGGTGGAGGTGGGCCCTCGTGCTCGTTGCGCTGGTTTCAGCGTACCTGTATATCCACTACACGTTCGCCAGCATGACCGCGCATGCGACGGCGCTCTATTCCGCTTTTCTCGGTGCTGCCCTCGTGGGCGGCGTTCCACCGCTCGTCGCGGCTCTGGCACTGGCGTTCTTCTCGAACTTAAATGCCGGTATCACTCATTACGGCACCGGTTCGGCGCCGGTTTACTTCGGGGCGGGCTACGTTTCACAAGCAGACTGGTGGCGTACTGGGTTCCTGATCTCGGTCTTGAATCTGATGATTTGGCTCGGTGTCGGGATCTGGTGGTGGAAGCTGATCGGCTTATGGTAGGGGCATTCTATCTCGAGTAATGTAATCCGCAGGCACCGCGCTACACCGGCAACCAAGCTCCCCGTTTTGACAATGCTGATATGGAAGTTCCGGGACGTCCTCAAGCGAATACACCTGTGCGTGCAACGCCGCGCAGCAATCGCAGGAGCCGTCGCGGAAACCGCGAATGCGTACGCTTGGAACTAACCCAGTCTCCTTCCAAACCTCGACATCGGAATGAAAAACGGCCGATGCAAACAGCATTTCCTTAATGATCGCGCGCTCGAACGGGTAACGCGCGCGTTCGGATTCAGGCCAACGCCGTCGGTCGGGAAAATTGAAGAGGCAGTCTACCGCCAACTCATCTCGAAGAGTCTCGAGCACCTGTCCCGGCACACCGTCGAGAATCGCCGGCCTAACCCGCGCCACCCACTTAAGTCGTCTCTCGGAGATCTCGCCACCCAAGACAGCTATCGGTCCGGTTTGCTGAATGAGCCGCAGCTTCTTCGCATAATTTGCTGCCGTCTTTACCGCCTGGTGGTAATTTCCCAGGTGATATTCATAGATCGCCGATTGCTTCGCAGATTCGAATTCGCTGTCCGAGACACGCGTCATGGCGAACCCCAGTGACGACGAGGCTACCTAAACAGACTGCGCTTTGCACACCTTTGTTTCAACTGTGCCAATCGGTGCCATCAGAAGCGCGCACGGGCGGCTCCGGGCCAAGCGGATGGAACCGGGTGCGCAACGAAGCGGACGCCAAACTTCCCCGTCGCACTCAAAAATTCAGCTTGAACCCCAGTTGCACGTCGCGCGGGAAGTTCGATTGATTGTTCGTCACAGATCCGAAATTCACAAACCCTGTTCCACCCGTCGATGTACTTGGCGCCCCGAGTATCGGCGTATTGAACACGTTGAAGCCCTCCAGCCGGAATTGGAAGTTCACACGTTCGCTGAAATTGAAGTTCT
>JAFAQG010000088.1 GCA_019246575.1 Acidobacteriaceae bacterium | reverse complement strand
AAAGAGATCGTCTATTTCTCATTGGACCTGCATAACCCCGTAATTCAGCAGCACCTGGAGCAAGGCGGCAGAGCATACGTGCGGGTGGGAGGATGGATCGAAGAGCGACACGGGGTGACGGTTATTGAAAGCATCGCTGTAATCGATCAGATTCCCGCGACATTGGGCGGCACACCGGAATTCCAAGTTTCGAACGTGTTGGCTGCGACTGCCGTAGCTCGTGCTTACGGGTTGCCCGTGCAGCAGATAGCAGACGCATTGCGCACCTTTCGGACGGAGCGGGACAGTGTTGGAAGGCTTAATGTGTACGCGTTTCGAGGCGGCTACGTCGTCATCGATTACGGCCACAACCCGGTCGCCATCAGGTGTATGCGCGACATGGTTGCGAACTGGAACGCATCGCGCCGTACCGCTGTGATTGCCATTCCGGGAGACAGACGTACGGATCTGATTATGGATTCGGCGCGAATGGTGGCACACGGTTACGACCGGGTGTACGTTCGCGAAGACAAAGACCTGCGCGGACGGCAGCCCGGAGAAGTGGCGAGGATCTTGTCGCAAACCAGATGCGATCAGCTTAAAGCCGCTGCTGAGCCTATGTTCAACCTTCGCGAGCATGGCATCGTACTGGTTGCTGCCGAAGGGGTTGTCGTTTTCGGTAATCCCACCGAGAAGCGGAATGGGATTGAGAGCCACTGTGGAGCTAGTACCGATGGTTCCCGTTGTGGAGGAGAATCCAAATGTTCCTGTTCATGTGATCCTCGACGAACTTGACGCCACAATCGCCGCCGTTTCGAGCATCATACCGGGCGAGATTGTGGTCACGTCGTCCGATGGGGTGGACGAAATCGTACAGTGGCTGCGGGAGCGTGGTGCGGAGCCCGTTTCCAATCTCGAGATGAAACAATTGACCGGCCGAGCAGCCCTGGTCACGACAGCCGCTTAAGAATGTTTACGGTTCTGCGCGGGGGCGAGGTTTACAATCCTGACCCGGTCGGCAAAGCCGATGTCCTGCTCGTGGGCGATAAGATTGCGCGAATCGGCGAGGTCGATATCGGCGCACTCGAACACTGCAAGCTTGCTCTGGAGGTCATCGACGTTGAGGACTGCCTGGTGGTGCCGGGCTTCATCGATCCGCATGAGCACCTGTTGGGAGGAAGCGGCGAAGAGGGGTTTCGAACGCAAACTCCTGAGATCTCATTGAGCGAGATCGTCGCAGGCGGCATCACAACCGTGGTTGGGTGTCTTGGAACCGACACCACCACGAAGAGCATGCCTGGATTGCTCGCAAAAGCGAAGGCGTTCAACGAGGAGGGCATCACATCCTACATTTATTCCGGCGGGTACAATGTTCCACCCTCCACTCTGACGGGGTCGGTCCGAAACGACATGCTGTTCGTGGCGGAGGTAATCGGCGCCGGTGAGATTGCAATGTCGGATGCTCGGTCGACCGAACCGACGATTCACGAACTGGCACGCGTTGTGCGCGATGGATATGTCGGAGGGTTACTAACCGAGAAGGCCGGTGTGACGCACTTCCATGTGGGGTCCGGCAGGGGGCGGCTTGCGCCGTTACGAAGTCTTCTCGACGACTACGATATTGAGACCGCTTCACTTTATCCGACCCATGTGAAACGGAGCGAAGAGCTAATGCTCGAGGCGGTCGAGCTATCGCGGCGCGGCGTTACGGTGGACATCGATACGGTTGAGGGCGACTTAGCGCGGTGGGTGATCTTCTTCCTGGATCATGGCGGCGACCCGCTCCGCCTGACGGTGTCATCCGACGCAGCGGTCAATAGTCCGCGCGCAGTCTGGGATCAGGTTCGTTCCTGTGTTCTTGACCACGGCTTGCCCTTCGTGATCCTGCTGCGTATGGTAACCAGCAATACTTCGAGTGTGCTGAAACTCACCGCCAAAGGTCGCCTAGTAGAGGGAGCTGACGCGGAGGTCGTCGCTGTTCAAAAACAATCCCTCGAAATAGTTGAAGTAATTGCGAAAGGCCGCCCTTTTGTCCGGAAGGGCGAATGTACTTTTCGCGAGAGATTTCTTCAATCGAGTAATCGGAAGATCGAACTACATGGAGAGAAACTACAGGCAGCAAGCAACAACGGACGCACAGCTCGATGGAACTCCGTGCCATCCACAAGGGACGCTGATCGTTATTGGCGGAGGCGAACAGAAAGAGGGCAGCCGGCCGATTCTGGAGCTGATCGCGAAGCGAGCGAGGGCCGGAAAACTCGTGGTGTTGACGATCGCCAGTGAGCAGCCGCGGGAGCAGTGGGAAGAGTATAGGAAAACGTTTACTGATCTAGGTTTGCAAAACATCGAGCAAGTGGATGCGCGCAGCCGTCAAGAACTGATTCAGAATGTGTCGCCGGAAAGCTTGGACGAAAATACGGTCGTCTTCTTCGCCGGCGGCGATCAGATGAAGATCACAAGCAGATTCGGAGGGACGCCCTTATGTGATCGCATGCGGGAACTTTATACCGGCGGAGCGCTGATCGCGGGCACTTCGTCCGGAGCATCTGTAATGGCGGAAGTGATGATGGCTGCCGGTGAAAGCGAGTCCTCTCCCAGACTGGAAGAATCCATCCGTCTTGCTCCGGGGCTTGGATTTATCTCAGGCGTGATCATCGATCAGCATTTTGCGGAGCGTGGCCGGATGGGCCGCTTGCTTGGAGCAGTTGCGCAGAATCCGCGTTTGTTGGGCATCGGAATCGACGAAGACACCGCACTTGTGTTTCAAGGTCATCGGGAGGCTGCGGTTATGGGATCGGGAGCCGTATACATCATCGATGGCCGGCGCGTCACTCACACGAATGCAGGTCAAGACGGCAACAAGGTGATATCTATGTTTGACATCACGCTACATCTGCTCGGCAGCGGTGACCGGTTTGATCTTACCAACCGTTGCCCGCAGACGGGACGCACGGAGGATATCGAATCGCAGTTAGTGGAAGCGCGCTGAGGTAATGCAGCGCTCACCAGAACAGCGGCGCCAGATTGAACTTGCTTGAGTAGAGTGCTTTGATGTCAGTCCCGGAGACGTAAGCAACAGTTGGAACCGCACGGGTTCAGCGGCCAGCTTTCTCGCGCCACTTCTTTGCCAGTTGCTCATCGGACAGAGCTTTAATGTAGACCCCGCCGACCACCGATCTCGCCTGGAACCCAATCTGTTTGCCGGTCTTCGTGTCGTACCAATCGGTTAGCGGAACGCGCGACGGAGTTTCGTTCAGCCAATTCGCAATCGGCGTGATAAGACGATTGAACTGGACGGCATTGTCCGCGAGCGTCGCGGTCCACAGTTCCCAATCCAGCTTGGTATAGTCTGCGCGATCATCGAGCGGCAGGCCGTATCGATTCAGATGCTGGAGATAGAAGGTCAATTCAGTCTGTCGCACTTCCGCAGGAAACAGATTCAGGTGTAAGAGCTGGTCCCAGACCAGATTGTATTTTTGACTCCAGGTGCCGGATTTGTCGAAAGCGAGCTTATAGTGATCGCCATCGATGCCCATCTGTTGCCATTTCGCAGCCATTTGCTTGGCCGCGCTCGCATAGTCCTTCGCCGCTTCGCTCTTGCCTAGGTCGCGGGCCATATCTGCGTAAGCGGCGAGCCCCTCGATCGCTTTGATGGACAAGTTGGCATTGTGAGCGAGGTGTCCCGCGAAGTCATCGGTGCTGAGCTGATTTTCCGGATCGAGACCTTTAGCCCGCAGATATTCCGCCCATTTTGTCAGTTGCGGCCAGTACTGCTGCGCCAGATGCGCGTTGCCCTGCTCGCGCCCGAGTGCGGCCAGCAAGATCAGCATGTTCCCACTCTCTTCGACCGGCATTTGGTTCTCTTCCGTGCGCTCACCTCCGCCATACACTTGCCCATCGGCGAGCGGATAGGTGCCCAGATCATGAGGTGCAAACGGCCATTTCCAGCGCGGCAGCGCAGCGTACTCGAGCACAGGTTTCAATTGCGCTTCCAGCAAGGCCGGATTGAAAAACAGGAAGAACGGCGCCGAGGGATAGAGCACATCGACGGTTGAGATACAGCCGTTACTGAAGTTTTCCTTCGGGAACAGCATCGGCGTACCATCCAAGTCGGCGGCGAAACCATGTGCGGCCAACGTCTGCCGGAACGCCAGTGTCGACACGTACGCATACGGCTTGCCACCGATGCGCTCCAGGTCCTCCTGCAGTTCCGAGTCGAACTGCTTGCCGCGCTGGTCGAGCGCGGCGTACTGTGCCTCAGCAGCTTCGAGCATCTCTTGAGGTGTGTTCCCGTTTCGCTGCCAGTAAGGCCGGAGCTTCCGGTTCAGGTATTCGATGGCGTATCCCTCGGTGTACGAAAGAAGCACGTGACGCCTGGCCGTTTGCGAGGCTTCTAACGAGAGGGGAAAAGCGACCGCCAAATGCGCGGCGCTGTCTCTGGCCGGCGCTTTCGGCATCTCGAGATCATCGGAGGCAGGCAGCGTGCCCGAATCGAGAAAGGAGAGCAAGCTGTCGGCAGCATTGACAACGGAGGAGTGCTCGGCATCGGGTATCGCCAGATGGAAGTAACCCCAATCGATGCGCAGGTTGTCGCCGGAACGGTCGAGCGCACGCTGATCCCGCGAACCTGCATTCAGTACCGTTAGCCTGCCGGCTCGAGCGCGGCTCCAGACGACGTGCTCATCCGCGCTATTAACCGCGAGAACAGGATCGGCGTCGAGATAAATAGAAACCTCGTGTCGCTTGCCATCTGCCGCTGCTACGTCCCAGGTGAGATAAGTGACGGGACGCGACAAAAGATCGAGATCGTCGGGAAAGGCCGGTGTAAAGAACGTGAGTACCAACCGCACGCCCGCCTGCTCGAAAGTGTAAATGGTGCGCGTAGGGGTGACCGAAACGGAAACCTGCTGCATTGCGGGAACGCCTCGCCGCGGCTGGGCGCCCATATACCGATAACTTGCGCCGTCAATGCGGATGATGCCCGTTAGTGGCTGGTCCGTCCCCGTCCAGTGCTTCGTGTTTTGATCCGTGAGCTTGTCAGCCATAGACCAAATGCTGAAATACGGATCGTAGGCAATCAAAGGCACTGCGGGAGGACGCTGGAGAGCATTTGCACTCTGCGAGTACGCCGGGGTGGACAGAACGCCGAGCGTCAGCACCGAACTGAGCAGGCGAGCGCCGTGCCTTATACGCGTTTGCATCTTTATCCCTCCACGTTCACGATCGCGGCACTTCCGGCAGGTACACGGAGTTCGCACTCGCCGCCCTTGATCCGCAACGGCTCTACGAGTGCGGGTTTCCAATCGCCATTTGCAGTCACAGAGGAGCCGCCCAGCTTTACCCCGTCTTTACTCTGGAGTGACGGGCCCGTTAACCGCAACACGTTCGCACGAACGAAATGGTCCTGAGCGGCGATGCTCACGGCGGCATCCCGAGATGCATCCTTATTTATGACTACGGCCGACAGCCGGTTACGGTCGCCGAGGACCCCGTAGGCCGTGAGATTCAAACTACCAGGATCATAATCCACGCCGACACGCTGCCCGCCGTGAATCTGCGCGAACGCGAGCATCCCGTAGTATTCAGGGCGCGCCGAGTACCTTCCATGTTCGTCAGCGGCAATTGGAGAGTACCAACTTATAAACCCAAGTTGGTTAACACCGGTCTCGATGTTCACGCCCGCGGCATCGGCGGACGCGAGAGCGAGCATGTAATCGAGAACCCAGAGCGCCGAACCGAAGGTATCACTTACGCCGGGCTTGCCACCGCCGCAAAAGGAATTCGTCTCACAAATTCTATACGGCACGCGCGAAGACGCCGAAGCGCGCTTGAGCTTTTCCAGCTCTGGCGCCAGTTTCGGATCCGGATGCAACAGTTTATCCAGACTGCTGGTTGGATTCGCACACTCGCGGTAGTAATGATGGGTGAGCAGCCTCAAATCCTTTCCTTCATCCGCTGCGAACCGTGTTACCCAATCAGTAGCGTTCGCTGCATCCGGCCCCGCAAAGGGAGCATTGGGCAGCTTGGCACGAATCGCGGCCTTGTAGCGTCGATATTCCTTCACATAGTCTTCGTATGAATAGGCCGTCGGCCTGTGCGCGGCTCGGCGGCCAAACAGGTCCGGCTCATTCCCAATCTCGAAGGCGAGCAGCTTTGCTTCTGTTGCGGCAAGCACTTCCTGAGCTTCTTCGACTGCTTCTTGCTCCGTACCGCCGCCCAGGTTCAAGCCCCAAATCAGTTTCCACCCGGTCGCATCGAGAAAGGTTCCGAGCTCCTGAAGATTGGACCGGTTCACCACAGTTCCTTTCGGCGCTGAAACGGCCTTGCCGTCGGGGGCGAACGAAGAATAGTCGGACGTGTTGCCGCCGATCCGGATTACGCCGGCGTTTCCGAGCGTGCGCACGAGTTGCACGTAAGTGCGATTGTTCCCGGTGAGCAGGCCCGGTGTTGCTACGGAAGAAATCTCATAGCCGAGCCCCGTGAAATCCGCTGGGATCGTCCCAAGCGCGCGCCGCGTGTCGAGGGTGATGCGAACTGCTTGCGCTTCACCTCGCGCGCTGGCTACCCCGCCCCACGCGCGCCCGCGCGATGCCACGACGCCGAACCCAACTGAACTCGCAAGAAGCTCCCTACGACTCAGGTGCGGGTTATTCGCCAGCATGGCGGTCATTTATCGGTTATCACACCACAATCCGTGTATGTGCGGGCCGAAAGCGTTACGTAATCTTAGGAACAATCTGCTACCTATGTGTCCCGGAATGGACAGAGGAACACTCGGACATGGGCTGTGACTTCGTACTTCGAAATAGGCGCCAGCTTGACATCCGGGAGCTGCAGAATGTAAAGTTCGTGATGAAAGCTGGAGTCATTTTTAAGAACGAACTGGCAAAGTAAGTCACGACATGCGAGCTGGCGCAGTTCGCAACCGAAGCGCGTCAGGCGAATGGCGACATGCGCGCGCTCGTTTCAGACCGCGGAAGCCGGTGGATCCTCAACACGCGGCTTGGCGAAGGCGGTCCAGCTGCGAGTAGCCGAAGGCACTGGCTGTCAGCGCTTCGAATTGTAGATCGCCACCCGGTCCATGGTGGGCTTGATGCTCAGCGCTCTTAGCCCTGTCGCAATCCCGACGAATGCGATCAGCGCGGCCAGAATCGCGTGCGCTTCGGCGATCCATACGGTCATAATCATCGCCAGCGCGCTGTTCGCCAGCCCGAATGCGCGAAGCCAAGGCGCAAACTTTCGCACCTCCATAACAAGGAAGTCCCTGCCCAGACTCCCGGCGAAGAGTAACACGGCGGCCATGATGGATTGAATCGCGCTGCAAAGCAAAGTCGAGAAGAACAGCGCCACGCTCCACCTTCCGCTTGTTACGCTCCTGAAACGCCAGGCCAGATACGCGAGCACGGCGCACCGCAAACACATCCCCATGTGGTGAATTTTCCATAACCGATATGGTCTGGCGCGCCCCGATCCGAAAAGCTTCCGTATCCAGCCGGCCTCTTCTTCCCGTGTCGCGGCTGGCTGGCCGCCCGCCTCGGAGGCCGGCGACAGCTTGCCCGATGCGCAATCCTCTCTGAGTTCTTCAAGCGCCAGCTTGATATCGCCGGCGTGCTGCGCGCGCCGCTCCAGGTCCTTGCGCAAGCAGCGTGAGATGATTTTCTCGAGTTCTGGAGCCAGATCCGGCGCGAGTTCGGCGAGCGGCAGCGGCTCTTTATTCAGGATCGCTGAAAGGGTCGAGATCTTGTTTACGCCTTCAAATGGCCGACGACCGGTGACCATTTCGTACAAGATCGAGCCGAAAGAAAAAATATCGGAACGCGCATCCAGCTTCTTGCCTT
>JAFAQG010001035.1 GCA_019246575.1 Acidobacteriaceae bacterium | reverse complement strand
TTCTGCCAGTGAATACGGCTGGCGGTGCTTAGATCGAGCAGAAAGCCGATGACGACGGGCTGGCTGCGCTCGCGGGTAAAGAACCGGATCTGCTGCGGCTTATTGTTTTCGAAGATCTGAAAATCTTTCTGGTCGAGGTCGGAGACGAAGCGGCCCTTTTCGTCAGTGACGGTGACCGGAACGACCACTTCGTTCACCTGGACCCGGATCGGGGTTCGGTCATCTTTCTTGGCCGGAGCAGGAACGTCGGCACGGTTCGCGGTTTCGATAGGTACGCTCGTCTCGCTCGTGCCCGGCTTCGTGGCCGATTGGCTAACGGAGCCGTCGGACGAAGAACTGGAGCCCGTAGAGGAACTTCGCTGGGCCGCTAGAGGCTGGAGTAGCAAAAAAGCAAGACCCAGCCCGGCCGCGATGGCGGTCGGCTTACGAACGTGCATCTGAACAGGGTGCCTGATACGGATTATAGC
This sequence comes from Acidobacteriaceae bacterium, assembly GCA_019246575.1. Next base: position 6,979 of record JAFAQG010001035.1, on the reverse strand, counting down.
GGGAACGAGGCGGACAGGCTCGGCTGGGGCGCCATTCTAGCGCTGCACTCTTCCGGAGCCGCCGCCTTTCGCCAGTGCGTGGACCTCGTCCGCGCTGAAGCGGTTGAAGTCGCCGGGTACGGAATGCTTGAGGCAGGAGGCGGCGACCGCAAATTCGAGTGCTTCGGCCTCGGATGCGAGGTGAGTGAGGCCGTAGATCAGGCCTGCGGCAAAGCTGTCGCCGCCACCCACGCGATCGACGATATGTGTGATCTCGTATTGCCGGCTTAGCAGGAACTCTTTGCCGGAATACAGGCACGCCGACCAGCCGTTATGGGACGCGCTCTTCGACTCGCGCAGGGTTATCGCGATCATTTTCATCTGCGGAAACGTCGCGAGTACGCGTTCCGCAAGCTCCGAGTATTTTTCGCGCTCGAGATTGCCCGATTCGACGTCGATATCGACTTCAATGTTGAGTGCCTTCTGGCAGTCCTCTTCGTTTGCGATACAGACGTCGGTTAATCTGGCCAGCTCGGGCATAACCTCGCAGGCGGCCTTGCCCCATTTCCAGAGATTCTTGCGGTAGTTAAGATCGCAAGAGGTTTGAATGCGGAGCTCGCGTGCACTCCGGAGCGCTTCGAGCGCGAGCTCCGCGGCTGAGGCACTAAGGGCCGGCGTGATGCCGGTGACGTGGAACCAGGTTGCGTCCTTCAGGGCAGTTCGCCAGTCGATGACTCCCCGCTTTGCGATGGCAATAGCGCTGTATTCGCGATCGTAGACGACCTTCGAAGGCCGCTGGTTCGCGCCGGCTTCTACGAAGTAGATGCCCATTCGGCCTGGCGCGCGCACAATGTAATCACTTTCGACTCCGAACCGCCTCAATTCGCCGATAAACGCGTCCGCGATTGGATTCGAGGGAGGCAGTACCGTAACGAAGCGGCTCCGCGCCGCGAATTGCGCGAGCGAGACGGCGACATTGGCTTCTCCGCCACCGAAGGAGGCCAGAAACTGCGGTGATTGCAGAAAGCGCTCAAAGCCAGGGGGCGTCAGGCGAAGCATGACTTCGCCGAAAGTCGCAACCAGGGGTCCTCTCATCAGGGAGAATTGTATCCCTGCGACGGCTTCTCCTCGACAGTCACAGCAGACTCGACGTTCGGGGCGAAGATGCCTTCGATTCCTGCGAGCGCGTCGATTGCGGGCAAGCCCTCCACTGGTTGGACGGTCAATGTGCGCGGCGCGAGCAGGTTCGTTTTGTGCAGTGCCGAGCCGGCCGAGGCGTCGAGCGTGAAGGCATCTACCTCGACAGGCGTTTGCACGGGGCGTACGGCGGCTGCCGCGTGTTGCAATCTCGCGAACGCCTCACGAGCATCGTCCAGGTAATTGCCAAACGATAACTGCATGCCTGTGAAGATCAATTGCGGCGAATTGACCAGGGTGGCACTTGCGGACTCAAGCCTGATCACGGGGCCGCGTGCCGGCGGATTCGGTGGTTGCCCTACGGCTTCGCACATGCTCGCATCGCTCAAGGGGTCGCGTACAGCTTGCACGACGTTGAGAGCAGTTTTCGGGAACAAGGTGCGAGCAGCAGAGGTATCCGCTTCGAAGTTGTCGATCCGTGAAGTGAAGCAAGTGCAGGAGAGAATGCGGTCCCCCGGGATGCCGGCTGCGTGTGTGTCTTGCTTAAGCGTCTGGAGAGCGTTCGGGAGAGAAGTGCCGTGCTGGCCGAAGAAAAACGCGAGCCCATTCGGATTCACGTTGCGATGAGTGGAAACCACCGCTTCGATCACTACCTTGGCTGATTGTTGCCCGAGCGCGCCCACTTGCAGGATGCTGATAGCGGGAAGCGGCAGGCGGTGTTCGCTAAACAGCTCTGTCACGAGCGCCTGAACGCGCCGTGTATCGCCCGAACCCGATACGAAGGCTCGCAGCTTCACAATCGTTTCGCCCCGGGTGTTGCGAATCAGATCATTCAGACTCTCGCGGATTTGGGCGGCTAGACCTCCCGTCGTCAGGAGGCGCGAAATGTGGAAATCGATCGAGTCCGTATCGACCGCCAAGGCCATCGGCGGTTCGGGAGGCAACGGCTGAACCTGCGACTTGGGTTCTGCGTTCTTTCTTTTCTGTGCGTTCAGAGCGGTACCGCTGGCCACAAGACAGAGTGCCGCGGCAGCGATGACATTGAGCCTTGTGGCTCGCATGGCTTCTGTTTTTAGCCTAGCTCGTTGACTTCCTGACAGATCGTGTGATGCATTGGATGACTGCATTGCAGTCCAATTTGGTATACTGCTCTGAGTTGGTGGACTTACGTCAGCTGCCCCTCGATCCTGCTGCCGACAGGCCCGTCTATAGGCAACTAGCTGATGCGCTGCGCGCAATGATTGAACGCGAGACGTTGCGTTCGGGCGATAAGCTTCCACCGACACGGCAATTGGCTGAGCAACTTGGACTGAATAGAACGACGGTTTCGGCAGCGTACTCTCTGCTCGAGCAGTCGGGCCTCATTCACGGGCATGTTGGGCGCGGCAGTTTCGTTGCTCGCTCGGCAAGTCGAACTTCGAGCTCTCAACGGAACTGGGAAGCCATTTTGCCTCCTGTCGAGACGGTATCGAGTCCCGCCCCGAAAATCGATATCAGCTTCGCCAGTTCGCGACCGGCTGCGCACGACTTCCCGGTGGCTGATTTTCGACGTGTAACGAAACAGGTGGTCGACAGTCCGGAAACGGGCGAAATTCTGCAACTCGGGTCCTCCTATGGCTACGCACCACTGCGGCGATACTTACTAGACCAGGCAATGGCCTCCGGAGTCGCGCGTCATTCGGATGACATCATCATCACGAATGGCTGTCAACAGGCTCTGGACCTGATTGCAAGAGTTTTTGTGGCGCGCAACACCGGCGTCTTGGTCGAGGACCCTGGTTACCACGGAGTGTTGCGGCTGTTTTCACGCGCGGGTTCAGAGACTGTGAGCGCCAATGTCGACGATGCAGGTATCGATCCGGACGCGATCGAGCAAGTCCTGGAGCGGAGCCGCCCGCGACTGATGGTGATCACACCGAGTTTTCAGAATCCAACCGGGGTGACGCTGCCGCTCGAGCGCAGAAGGCGCATTGTGTCGCTGGCAGAACGCTCCGGTTGTGTGCTCGTGGAGAACGATATGTATCGAGAGCTGCGATATACGGGCACCGACGTCCCCGCATTGAAAGAGCTGGACGACACAGGCAATACAATTTTGCTGCGCAGTTACTCGAAAGTCTGTTTCCCGGGTTTGCGAGTCGGGTGGGTCATTGCGCCGCGTCCTGTAATTGCGCGGCTGGCTGAGGCGAAAGAGATTTGCGATCTTCATTCGGATCAGCTTTCGCAAGCGGTGCTGCTCGGCTTTGCCGAATCGGGCGAGCTGGCGCGTCATATTGAGCGCACCCGGCGCGCCGGGGCGGAGCGATTGAATGCCGTTCTCAATGCATGTGCGCGATATCTTCCCAAGGGAACGCGGTTTACACGCCCGCAGGGAGGGATGAATCTGTGGATCGATTTGCCGGCTCCGCTCACTGCCGATACCCTGTTGAGCCGCGTCCAGGAGCGGGGCGTCAATTTCCTGCCCGGCCGCTATTTCTCAGCCCGGCATTCGCACGGACGAGGTTTGCGGATCAGCTTCGGCGGCCTTTCTCCCGGGCAGATCACGAGAGGCTTTCAGATTTTGGGAGAAGCGATAAAGCGCGAGCTTGCCGCAAGCGTATCGAGCGAAGATCTCGAGCCCGCCGCTGCATTGGTCTAAATGCACAGGACGGCGGCACGTTGCTAAGGAGAAGAAAGTTGAATTTTGAAACAGACCAATTCCGGTTGAACGTGGGACTCGCGGAGATGTTGAAGGGCGGAGTGATCATGGACGTGGTCAACGCCGAGCAGGCGGTAATCGCCGAGCGGGCCGCGGCAGTGGCCGTAATGGCGCTCGAGCGTGTGCCCGCCGACATCCGCAAAGAGGGAGGAGTCGCGCGGATGTCCCAGATTCGGATTATTCGCGAGATCATGGAGGCCGTGTCGATTCCGGTCATGGCCAAGGTGCGGATCGGCCACTTCATGGAGGCGCGTATTCTCGAAGTCCTGGGCGTCGATTACATCGATGAGAGCGAAGTGCTGACTCCTGCGGATGAAGAGCACCACGTCGACAAACACGATTTCAAAGTTCCCTTTGTTTGCGGCGCGCGCAATCTGGGGGAGGCGCTGCGGAGGATCGCCGAAGGCGCAGCAATGATCCGCACCAAAGGCGAAGCAGGATCGGGCAACATCGTCGAGGCGGTCCGCCACATCCGCACGATTGTGAAGGAGATGAAACAACTTACGGTGCTGGGCAAGGAAGAACTGGTGCATGAGGCGAAAAACCTTCAGGCGCCGCTCGAGCTGGTGCAGGACGTCGCCGAAAACGGGAAACTGCCCGTGCCCAACTTCTCAGCCGGGGGGATTGCAACCCCGGCCGATGCCGCACTTGTCATGCAACTCGGAGCAGAAGCCGTATTTGTCGGTTCCGGAATTTTCAAATCGTCTGATCCGGAGAAGCGCGCCAGAGCCATCGTTAAGGCGGCGACCTATTATCGCGATCCGGTGAAGCTACTCGAGGCGAGCGAGGAACTGGGCGAGGCCATGCCGGGTCTCGAAATCTCGAAGCTCGAAGCGTCGCAACTGATGCAGACACGCGGCTGGTAACAGCGCAAACCGAGCTGGTGTGATGCAGCCTACCGTTGGTGTTCTTGCGCTACAGGGCGACTTCGAAGCTCATCGGAAAGCGATCGAGCGCGCCGGGGCACAAGCGATTGAAGTACGTACGCCCGCGGAACTGGATGGAGTCGATGGCTTAATCATTCCTGGCGGCGAAAGCACCACGATGCTGAACCTTCTCACCACCGAAGGTCTGCTCGAGCCTGTCCGCCGGTTCGGGGAAGAAAAGCCCATTTTCGGAACATGCGCGGGCGCGATTCTGCTTGCGTCACAGGTGATCAATCCGTCGCAGGAAGCGCTCGGGCTCGTCGACATAACGGTAGAGCGCAATGGGTATGGGCGGCAGGTGGATAGCCGGATCGCGCGGATCGACTTAGAAGGCAAGCCGGCCGAGGCCGTGTTCATACGAGCGCCGGTCATCCGCCGCGTGGGACCGGACGTAAACGTTCTGGCGCGATATCAGGGCACACCCGTCCTAATCGAGCAAGGCCGGCACATGGCGGCAACTTTTCACCCGGAACTCTCACCCGATAATACGATTCATCGGCGATTCGTCGAGAAGCTCGCATCAGAATAGAAGAAGTGCAGAAGAACGTATTGTTTCTCTGTATCGGGAACTCCTGCCGCAGTCAGATGGCGGAAGGCTTTGCCCGCCGGTATGGCCCGGATGTCATGAACGTGACAAGCGCCGGTATCGCCCCCGCTCCGATCGTGCAACCGTTGACGCAGAAAGTGATGGAGGCGAAGAACATCAGGCTGGACGATCAGTACCCCAAGGATGTCAATGCTGTACTGACGCCCGATTTCGATCTCATCGTGAATATGAGCGGCCGAAAGCTTGGAACGCGGTTGCCCATCCCCGTGCGCGACTGGAACATTGAGGATCCAATCGGCCGCGAGGAAGAGCTGTACGTCAAGGTGCGCGACCAGATTGAGAATCTGGTCATGCAGCTGATCCTGGAATTTCGGCGCGAAGCCCGCAGAGCGGCGGGTAACGCACCGAGGGCACGCACCCCCGTCCCGCGACTTGATAAACGCTCGAGTTGACAGCGTTTTCTTCTGCTTTCGTTTACGTGCCTTCTGAAGCTCTGTATAATTGGATACGGCAAGCGTAACCGACACGCCTCGGTCACAAGCAGCGCGAGCCGATTGAGACCAGGATACGGGTCGTCCGTGTTATCGTGCCCCGTGAGGTACAACAAAAGCGCCGGTTGAGTGCGCGCCAGTCTTGCGCTTTCGAGGATCACGTTGCAGCTTGACGGATCGGTTATCCTCATTAGCGGAGCATCGGAGGGGATCGGATGCGCGTGCGCGGCCGCTTTACGAGGGCGTGGAGCGAAGATTTCCGCGTGTGCTCTTCCGGGTTCGCGCTGGGAGCTCCCTGCCGATGATGGCGTCCAGCGGCTCGAAGGCGATATTGCAGACGAAAATTTTCGGCGTTTCTGGTTAGAGTCGGCCATCGGGCGCTTCGGTCGCATCGAGGGTCTCATCAACAATGTCGGGATTGGCCTGTACGCGCCAGCGACGACGGCGCCGCTGGACGAAGTCCGACGATTATTCGATGTAAACGTGTTTGCGGCTCTGGGACTAACGCAGCTTATCGCGCCGGTAATGCGACGCCATCATTCCGGGTTCATAGTGAACATCGGGTCCGTTGGCGGTCAAGTGTCGCTGCCTTGGGCCGCGATGTATTGCGCGTCAAAATTCGCCCTGCACGCGATCAACGATTCGCTGCGGCGCGAGCTTTCACCGGATGGCATTCACGTTATGAAAGTTTGTCCCGGAATCGTTGAGACACGTTTCCGTGAGCACGTGCTCAGCGGTGTTGCCCCCCACGAGGTCAGCGGTATCCGGCGTACCGTGACTCCCGAGCGTGTCGCCGAAGCGGTTGTGCGGGGCATCGAACGCCGCTCGCGAACCGTATATGTACCGCGCATAGGCAAGCTGTTCACGAGCCTGGATGAGATCTCGTCGCGTGTAATGGACTGGTACTTGGCGCGCAAATGGACGAATGCGCGCATACAGAACGCAGCGGATCCGAGAGCCTCGGCCGACTACTAGTGATGAACGCAACACGGGTTGAGACCGCACTCGCGTTTCAAATAGGCGTAGACTCAGGCTAGTAGCGAGTGCGCTACAGGGTGCCGCATTCACACGGCATGCAAATGAAAGCGGCCCTCGAACGGTGTTCGGGGGCCGCTGCGAACTTCTCGCGATCTTCCGATCGTTGTCTTACTTCGTGCTGGTGCTGCCGCTCATCGTGTCCGATGTCGTGCTGCTCTTGCTCTTC
>JAFAQG010000986.1 GCA_019246575.1 Acidobacteriaceae bacterium | reverse complement strand
TCTGTTTCCGTCCGTCCCGCCCGGCAATTATGTCTTAACTGCGGAAGCGAGCGGCTTCACGACGGAGCGCAGGTCCGGCGTGACGCTCGACGTCAACCAGAACGCGCGGGTCGACTTCAGCCTGCAAGTCGGACAGGCGAACCAGGTGGTGCAGGTTACCTCCGATGCTCCGCTCGTTGATACGCGAGACGTACAACTCGGCGGCACTGTCGACAGGCAGCGCGTACAGGATCTGCCGCTGAACGGCCGAAACGTGTACGACCTTACTACGCTGATGCCGGGAGTCACCAACGTGACCACGAATCTGACGGGCACGAACGATGCGAACAACATGAACGTGAACGGCAACCGCGTACGGGATAACAATTTTTTCCTGGACGGCGCAGCTAATAATTCGCTGTTTCGTAATGGAGGCAATCAAGCGCCGAATCCGGACGCCGTGGACGAATTTCACCTGATTACAAGTAACTTCGATGCCGAGTACGGCCGCCTGCCGGGATCGGTGATGAACGTTGTCACTCGCTCCGGTGGCAACAGTTTCCATGGCACGGTATTCGATTTTCTGCGGAACGACTCTGTGAACGCGCGCAATTTCTTCCAAAGCAGCGTCACGCCGCTGCACTGGAACCAATTCGGTGGGACGCTCGGCGGTCCAATCCGCCACGATAAGACGTTCTTCTTCGTCTCGTACCAAGGATTCCGCGAGCGAACCAGCAATTACCTGAACAGCATCGTGCTGCCGAGCGCGGCTGAACGCGGCGGCGATTTCTCCGCGCTGCCGTCATCGAAGTGGCCCGTTGATCCTACGAATGGGAACAAGGCATTTTCGAACGGAAAAATCCCGTCCAACCGGCTCGATCCGGTGGCGCAGAAGCTGCTGAGCACGTTCGTGCCGCTGCCGAATAATCCCGACGGGACTTATAGCACATCTGCGCCGGCCCCTGTAAACGACGATCAGGGGATGCTCCGCATCGATCATCAGCTTACGCCGTTGAACCGCCTATCGGGAACCCTGTTTATCGATCGCTCGGACACGCTGCAGCCGTTTGCAAGCACGACGCAGGTTCCCAATTACGCGGTCACGACCACCACTTATGCGCAGAACAACATTGTGCTTAGCGATCAATGGTCGATCACGCCTACACTGTTGAACGAAATACGCGCCGGCTACACACTGAACCGGTATGCGAACAATTCGCTGATTAAGACAAGCTGGTCCGACCTGGGGAGCCAGGTCGTGCTGGGCGCGGAGCCGCCGCGTCCGCCGCAGATTTTCATCACAGGGTACTTCCAGGCGGGCACGTTCGGCGACGATACCATGCCCCAGCGTACCGAGATGCTGGCCGATACGTTCACCTGGATTCGCGGATCGCACAGCATCAAGGCGGGCGGCCTGTACCAGTGGAACCAGTTCCGCGAGACGGGCAACTGGCTGGGCGCAGGACAGGTGCGGTTCACGGGATCGTTTACGAAAGACGGATTTGCCGATTTTCTGTTGGGAGATGCCAATTCCTTCCGGCAGAACAACGGTCTCAACCGCGATTTCAAATCGATCAACACCGGACTTTTTGTTCAGGACAACTGGAAGATGACGCAACGGCTGACGTTGAATCTGGGCCTGCGCTGGGAAGTCGATCCGCCCTACACGAGTAAGAACGACGCGCTGGCCACGTTCCGATTCGGCGCAAAATCGCAGCGTTTCCCGACAGCCCCCACCGGCTTGCTGTTCCCGGGCGACCCCGGCATTCCGCGGGCCGTCGCGCCCACCAGTTGGACCGACTTCGGCCCGCGCATCGGTTTTGCATACGATGTTTTCGGCAACGGCAGAACCGCTGTACGCGCAGGATACGGCATTTACTACGCGACCGGCATGGCGAACCTGACATCGAATCTACAGAATCAGCCGTTCATCGTGGATGTTACTTTGAATGCCACTACGAGCCTGGTAAATCCGTGGGCCAGCGTTAAGGCAACCAGCCCTTATCCGTACACGTTGAACACCGCCAATCCCGTCTTTACATATCCGGTGACGGCCAATTACCTGGGCGAGAATTTCGCAAGTCCTTATGTCGAGCAGTACAACTTTACCGTTCAGCAGCAGATCGGGGGCACGATGGATCTGCAAGTCGCCTACGTCGGTAACTCCTCGCGTAAGTTATTTCTGCAGCGCGACGCAAATGCTCCCGTGTACGCACCGGGCGCGACTACAGCAAATATAAACAACCGGCGTCCATACCTGCCGGGTCTCTACGGCGGAATTTACGAGCTCGAAACCGGGAGCAATGCGAACTATAACTCGCTGCAAGTAACGTTCACGCGGCGCCTGGCGCACGGTTTTTCACTGCTCGCGAACTATACGTTTTCAAAGTCCATCGACACGCTCTCGGACGACCCCACGAGCATCTCGAACGTGTCGCTTGTCAACTCGAATAACGCCGCTCTTGACCGCGCGGTGTCGAACTTCAACACGCCACACGTGTTCTCGTTCTCTTGGGTATGGCAGACGCCCTCATGGAATCGCATCGGCTGGATGGGGAACGAGGTTTTTGGCGGTTGGAAGCTGGCCGGCCTCATGACTGCACGTAGCGGTCAGCCGCTTAATATCCTTTCGGGAGTGGATACGAACGTCGACGGCAACAATAACGACCGCCCGAATTTAGTTGGGGATCCGTATCTCAGCAGCGATCGCGCGCGTGCGGCCGTCATCTCGCAGTACTTCAACACCGCCGCGTTTGCCCGGCTGCCTGCGGGTCAACTGTACGGCACACTCGGCCGCAACGCCATCTACGGGCCGAAAGCGGTGAACTGGAACGTGTCGGCGTTTAAGGATTTCGCCATAGCCGAACGCGCGCACATCGAGTTCCGGACAGACTTCTTCAACATCTTCAACGAAGTGAACCTCAACAACCCGAACCTCACGGTCGGAACCGCCAACTTCGGACGAATCACCTCGGCCGCCGCGCCGCGCATTTTACAGTTCGGGTTGAAGCTGCGATTTTAACAACGGCCGACAGTGTCAAGCGGCTGTTAAGCCATGGCCACTGAATCCGGAGTGTTCTACTGGTCCGCATGAGCGCTTCTACCACGCGCCGCAGTTTCCTGCGAGCCGGCGCGCAAGCGGCTGGTATTCTTTCCGGTTCTCTTCGAGCCGCGCAGTCCAGGCAACATCCGCCGAACTTCCTGTTTATACTCGTCGACGACATGGGCTGGCATGATACCGGCCCTTATGGGAACGCGTTTATCGAAACGCCGAATTTGAATCGCTTCGCCTCCGAGAGCACCCGCTTCACGAATGCGTATGCCGCCTGCCCGGTCTGTTCGCCAACCCGCGCCAGCATTCTCACCGGCAACTATCCGGCGCGGCTGCACCTGACGGATTGGATTCCGGGCCGTAAACAATGGCCGTATGCAAAGCTTCTGGTTCCACGTTTCCATCAGCAGCTGCCTCTCAGCGAAACGACAATCCCGAAGGCGCTCCATGCACACGGGTATCGCAGCGCAGCGATAGGGAAATGGCACCTCGGCGGCCCCGGTTTCCTTCCGACTGATCAGGGCTTCGACATCAACATAGGCGGTACCGCAAAGGGCAGCACATCCAGTTACTTTGGACCCTTGGAATTACCAGGCCTGAAACTCGAGCCGGGCGAATTTCTCACACAGAGGCTGACGCTCGAGGGCACGCGCTTCATGCACGAAAGCTCGTCACAGCCGTTCTTCCTCTATCAGACGCATTTCACTGTTCACGTTCCCTTGCAGGCGCGCGAACCGGTGATCGAGAAGTATCGCAAGCGCGATACGGGCGATGTCGATGCCACTTACTGCGCGATGGTCGAAAGCGCCGACGATTCCGTCGGGCAATTACTCAAGGCTGTCGAGCAATCGGGCCAGGCGCATAACACCGTCGTCGTTTTCTTCTCCGATAACGGC
>JAFAQG010000916.1 GCA_019246575.1 Acidobacteriaceae bacterium | reverse complement strand
GTGTAACGGATGTAGCGTCCTGATCCGCCCTGTTCTTTCAAATCATCTCCAACCGTCGCGTTTTGCGACGTGTAAATGTCGCCCGGTGCGATTGCATTCACGCGAATGCCGTAGGGCGCGAGTTCCAGGGCCATGCTCTTCGCAAGTGACACTTGCGCGGCCTTCGAAGCGCAGTAAACAGAGGCGAATTCCTGCGACGCAAATGCCGCAACGGAGCTGACGTGAATGATGCTGCCGGGAGTGCCGTGCTGAACCATATGTCTGGCCGCGAGCTGCGAGACATAGAAGGTTCCTTTCAGATTTGTGTCGATGATTTGATCCAAATGCTCCTCTGCGGCATCGAGAAACGGACACAAGGCCGGGTTACCGGTGACACTCGCGTTATTGACGAGAATGTGCAGTTCACCAAAGTGCGCAAGCACGTCCCCAATCAGTTGCTCCACTGAAGTACGGCTCGAAATGTCAGCCTTTACGCCAAACACCTCGAATTCGCGCAAATTGTCTTTTGCGGTTTCTATGTGGGAAATCCTGCGTTGCGCGATTGCAACTTTCGCGCCGCTACGGGCCAGCGCCTCGCTGATTCCTAGCCCGATGCCCGTAGCTCCGCCCGTGACCAGGGCGACTTTTCCGTTCAACGTCATAGCTTATGCAACATTCGGCCTGTAAACCGCGTTCTCTTCTAATGGGTAAAGCGGGACACGTCGCCTGGCATACTGAAAATGTTTAGGGTTATCGCTGGTAAGGCCAGGCGTATCCACCAGAATGATGCATGCTGCAATTGATTCGTATGCGGCCCGCGGTGCGACAACTCCTTTAACGACGATAATCCGCTTCCGCTCCGGACGAATTCCCAGGCTCAAAACTTGCTCCAGACTCATGGGAGCCATACGGCGACTCGTCAGAACAATCGTGTGTTGCTCGTCCGTTTCAAGCACGGCAGTTATTCCCTGATTGAATTCGGTCCAGCCACCGTGTCGTACGGCCGTCTCGACAAACCGTCCATCCGATAAAGTCCTCACTCGCGCACTTACGTTCACAGGCGGGCTGTCTTGACGATTCGGTTTCCCACCGAGCGTGAGGCGAACAACGGCGCCCACGCCGGCCCCCACGCATTCCGAAACAGATTCAGGGTCAAAAAGAATAACCAAGCTGTTTGTTACCTTCTGCCGAAGGATTTCATGCAGAAGAATTGTCGAATCGCCGGGACTTCCAGCACCCACGTTATCGCCGATGTCCATCAGGATCGTAGGTGAGGCCTCCGCCTTTCCGGCGAGATCTACCGCCGTTGAGGCATCCGGTAACTCGCCTGCGAATTCTTCGCGGCGCTGCCACACGCGCTGTGCAAGCCATTGCGCAGCGTGACGGGCCAGGTTTGCGTCGGCCTCCGCAACAACCAGAAAAGACGCGCCCATCTCTTTAACGTCCGCATAGTAGAATCCCAAGGCCGCGCTAGCGCTGAGAATGTGAGGCCAGGAGCGCACTTCGCAAACGTCGCGATAGATACTGGCCGCCGGCTCCTCGGCTGTATATTGCTTCGAGATGCGAATGATGAGCGGAGGTGTTTCTAGTGCTTGTCGCGGATTTGCTTCGCCGGCAAGCACGCGCGACAAAAGGGTGGCTGCTTCAAACCCGCGTTCCTCCTGATCCAGGTGCGGATTCGAGCGATACGCGATCGTAGCGTTCGCCAATCGGATCATTGAGCTTGAGATGTTCGCATGCAGGTCAAGTGTATTGACGATGGGAAGATCAGGTCCGACGAGTGCGCGGATTCGTGCCAGGATCTCGCCGTCCGCATCGGGAAAACGTGCGCTGACCGTTGCTCCATGCAAGGCGATTAACAACCCGGCCAGTGGCATCTGAGACTCTATGCTTTCCAGAAGTTCCGAAGCAATTTGCTCGAACGCGGCTTCCTCAATCGTGCCGCTGGGCACCGCGAACGTCGCAAGCAAAGGTATCGGTTCAAGCTTATGCTCCCTCGCGCCCTGAATGAATCCGCCAAGTTCGTGATGAGCGTTTTCCCAACGGGCGGTTAATGCCTCGCCACGAGTAAAACTGGTAGACCGGAAGTGCTCGTAAGTTGTGGGAATCTGAAGAAAGGTGTTAGATTCGTGCAAGAAAGCAGCTATTCCGACACGTTTCATCGGCACGTCTCCGCAAAGTCGACCAGCTTGGATCGGAGCTGTTCAACGCGAACGGTTTCGCTCACAGCTTCCGCCGCAATCCTTATTGCGGAATCCGAATCTTTAAAGCCGTGCCCGGTTACAAGGCATACAGCTGGTTCGGACGGTCGAATTTGCTCGTTTGTTAACGCCTTGAGATAGCCAGCCAGGGCCGTTGCACCCGCCGGCTCGGCATAAATTCCCTCCGAACGCAATAGCAATCTCTGCGCGGTAAACACCTCTTCATCTGTCACGCCGATCGCAAGCCCTCCGTTTTGTCTTAGTAATTGAAGTGCTAGGGAGCCGTCGATATCGAAGGGTACGCTGAGGCCGCTAATCGCAGTAGTACTCTCAATCGAATGAACAGAATCAGCACCACCTTGAAAAGCTCGCAAAAGCGTCGGGCACCCCACCGGCTGTACTGCGTGAATGAGGGGGCGACTAGCAACGCCCAGAAAACCGCGCACTATGGCCGAGTACAAACCGCCTCCGCCGACCGGGACAAACACATGTCTTGCATCCGGCAGGGCCGTAACCAGTTCGCTTGAGATCGATTCGACGCTGACCATTCCGGTCGGACAGTAACGATATGCGGAAACGATAAGCGGCGTGTCGGTAGCCTCGGCGAAGCTCTGCAGAATTTCGAATGTACTTCGCGTTATGTCGGGAGAAGAAACGAATCCGGGTACGCGGAAGATAACAGCGCCATGCGCCTGCATTTGCACTAGCTTCGCTGGCGGGGCATTGTCATTTGCAACCAGCAAACAGCCAATTTCATAGCGAGCGCACCACGCCGCCAGCGCAGATCCCGTGTTGCCAGAAGATGTCGCGATGCATGCCCGGCAACCGCGCTCGAGCAGCGAGCGGATCTCGCCCCGAACAAACCGGTCCTTGTAGGAACCGCTCGGATTGCAGTTTTCAAGCTTGAAATTCAGGCCTGAAGCGCCGAACTTCCGGGCAATTCCCACGGATTTGACAAGGGGCGTATTGCTTTCACCTAACGTCACCCCGCTAATGGCCGACGAGCTCAACTGTAAACCAATCAGTATACAGGAAGATCGGACAAATCGGCTTACTGTCGACAGAATGTAGAATGGAGCAATGCATGTTCATGGGGTCATCCCCGCGATAGGCACGCCGCTCGGGCAGAATGATCGAGTCGATGTCCCCGCCCTTCGCAAACTGAATCAGTACCTGCTGAGTGCAGGCGTGAACGGAGTATTCGCCAATGGATCCATGGGCGGATTCGCGTTTCTCACTGATGATGAACAGATCCGTTCGATAGAAACCACCGTTTCGGAAGCAAGTGGGAGCGTGCCGGTTTTTGGCGGATTGGGAGCCACCAGTACCAGCCGGGCACTTCCGCTACTTCGCCGGATCGCCGCTACGGGTGTCGATTTTATCTGCGCACTTCCGCCCTTCTTTTTTCTCGCCAGCCAACAGCAGCTCATCAATTATTTCACCGGCATCGCCGCCGCGACTGACAAGCCGCTCGTTTTGTATGACAACCCGATTTTGACCAAGAACCCCATACACGTCGACACGATCGCCTCGCTGTTCGAGCAAATCCCGCATCTCGCTGGCATTAAGGTGAGCGATCCCGATCAGGTCAAACTGCAAGCAATTACTCGCATGGCAGAAAATAAGCCTGGGTTCTTCGTATTAACGGGGAACGAGTTACTACTCGTATCGGGATTGCAAATGGGATGCGACGGTTTTGTCGGAGGACTCTATAACGTTTGTCCACACCTGGCCGTGAACCTCTACCAGGCATTCCGACGCGGCGACTTAAAAGAGGCCGTCCAGCTTCAGAACGACATTGCCGCAGTCTGGGAGATTTTCCGTTATGGATCTGTCTGGGGTGGCTTCGATGAAGCGTTACGTTACTTAGCAATTTGCCAGCGCGCAACGGGCATGCCGTACGTAACTGATCTCAGCGAAGCAGAGCGGGAATCAGTGCACAACATCTTACGGCTTTATGTGCAGCCCTATCTCGAGTCCGCCGTCGTTGAGCAAGAAGGCGTTCCAACTTGATCCTGCGGAAGAGGGTGCTACGATTGCCTATCTGCTCGAAAGCTGAAGCTGTACAATTCTGACCCCTTGAGCGTAAGCCGCAAACTGATGGGTCGCCCGCTCAACCGTGCAAGTTGCGGCGTGTTCCAGCGAACTGTCTGCCTTACACCATCACCCCGCACCGGTAGCGATTCGGTGCCCGGTAGAGGCGCTCCCTTTTCATCTAGGATTGTCACCCGCAGCTCGCCTCCTGTTCGCACTTTGGCATTCACCTCCATGCGGTCGCCCTGCATCACAATGGGCACAGTGATGACCTCGGAATCACCCCTGTTTCCGTCCGCGGACACGAATCGGTCAACTTTCCACTTCACGATCCCAATTCCGGCTTTCTGTTTTGTATTGCGATCCGGATCATCGGGACGATATAGAACGGCGCTGCCGTGCGTGTAAGTCGAGCCACAATAATACAGCCAGACCTCATCGTTCACCCGTAAGGCCCGCGATTGCGTGCAGAAGAAACCGCGGTCCCAATCGGTCAAGCTTCCGCGTGGAACAATGGGCGTCCGAAATGCGCGTTGCCAATGAACCATGTCTCGTGAGACGCCGACCTGTAGCTCGCCTGGACCCTCTTGGTTGCCGTATCGCCCGTTGTTATTGATAGTGAACATCCATGGAAACGCAATCGTGCAGCTCTCGGCGGGATAGAATCCAAAGCCGTAAAACTCTGTGCGCATCACTTTGGGGTTATCGGGAACGCTCAGAAGCGAACGAACCTCCGCGATCCGGTGCAACGAACCCGCGTCATCTCGCAAATCGGGCTGCCATACGAGCCTTGGCTTGGTCCAGTGAACAAAGTCACGGCTCGTAATCAGGTAAAAGACGCGCCGCCGGTGATTACGAACCTGCGTCATGATCTTGGCAAGCGCGATGTAGCAATTCAGCCGTTCGTCAAAATAGCCGGTGATCACATCCCCACCCGGTGAAATCGGCTCCGTGCTCAGCGCTCGCCAGTCAAGTCCGTCCGGGGAAACCATCGTATGGTAACCGGAGAAACTCTTGGGCCGCGCCCGAAAGCAAATCATCTTGTACCGTCGGGCAGGATCCGGCTCGTTCTGATCTTTGATGACGCTGGCCAGTTCTATGTCGGCCACGGCGTTGTGCCTGGTTCCGTTCACGGAAGGAATGGTGCCAACGACTGGCTTCTCCCAATGAATTCCATCCGTGCTGGTCGCATACAGCGTCACGACAGGGCTATCCTGCGGACCAATGCCGAAATAAGTGGGTGCCTCACCGCAGTACCACATTTTGTACAGCTTGTCTTCAGAATCGTAAAGGACGTTGCCGTACAGCACCGTCCGCCATCCTTCCCACGGCCTGTCTGCCATCAGAATCGGGTTAGCGGAATGCTTCTCGCCGGGATGCATTCGAAACTCCACGTTCCGCGTTTCGTAGATCAACGTCTGATCGGCCATTAACTGGGTTTTCGAACCGACCTCGAAAGGGCTCGCGGGAGGCGGAATGATGAGATCGTCGCCGGCTTCCGGCTGTTCCTCGAAAGCTCGCGATGTATTACCGGTAGCGCTCGCGGCAAGCGCCGCAGCTCCGCCTTGAATAATTTGTCGGCGGTTAAGCTTCATGGA
>JAFAQG010000615.1 GCA_019246575.1 Acidobacteriaceae bacterium | reverse complement strand
CTGAGCGGAAACAGTAACAGTTTCGTTTACACGTCCGACCACCATGACCACGTTCGCGCGCGTGACCTCGTTGGCGTTGACGACGATACCGGTTTGAGTATATGTCTCGAATCCGAGCGCCTTAACTGTAACCGTGTACGTTCCGGGCGGAAGCGTCGCGAGCGTATATTCGCCGGCAGCATTTGTGACGGTATCGCGGGTAAACGAGGTCCCCTGATTCTGGGCCGTGACGGTAGCCCCCACGATTGCGGCCTGGCTGGAATCCGTGACGTTTCCGTCGATCGTGCCCTGGAGGAGTTGAGCGCTCGCCTGCCGCGCGAACAATACGGCGAAGCAGGCCGAGACAAGCAAACACCCGGTAATTCGAACATCGCGGCTCCGATGGCAAGCGTCCATGAAACCCCCTGATCTGAGGTGATGATATATCAAGAGAGCCCCTGATGATGACCCGAATGAGATCCGTTGTGTGTTTTCTGCTGTTGACGTACGTTGCGAAGCCCCAAGAGACAACGCGGCCTCGTATTCTAGGCGTCGCGCATATTGCGCTCTATGCTCACGATTTCGAAAAGTCGCGAACGTTCTATCGGGAGTTTCTGGGATTTGAAGAACCGTATTCACTGAAGAACCCGAACGGCACGATGTCGATGACGTTCTTAAAGATCAACGACAGGCAGTACATAGAACTCTTTCCCGAGCGAGAGGCGAACTCGGACCGGCTGAACCACATATCGCTCCAGACCGACAACGCGGAGGGAATGCGAGTTTACCTGGCATCGAAGGGCGTGAAGGTACCGGATAAAGTGCCGAAGGGCCGCATCGGCAACTCGAATTTCAACATCAAGGACCCCGCAGGTCACACGGTCGAGATTGTACAGTACGAGCCCGACGGTTGGACAGTGAGGGAGCGCGGCAAGCACATGCCGGACACGCGTATTTCGAAACGGATGATGCATGTCGGCATCATCGTGACCGATCCGGAAACTGAGCTGAAGTTTTATGAGGACGTGCTCGGGTTTCGCGAGACTTGGCGGGGCAGTAAGTCGGGGACGGTACTTTCGTGGATCAACGTGAAAGTTCCCGATGGCGACGATTACATTGAATTCATGCTGTATAAGGACGCGCCCGGGCCGACGGAGCGCGGCTCAGCGCATCACTTATGCCTGGAAGTGCCCGACGCGGCAGCCGCAGTGGCGGCGCTCAATGCGAAGCCGTATCGAAAGGAGTATACGCGGCCATTAGAGATCAGGACCGGAACAAATCGGAAGCGCCAGGTGAACATTTTTGATCCGGACGGCACGCGCACAGAGATCATGGAGCCCAACACAGTGGATGGAAAACCGGCGGCTTCGTCAAGTGCGCCGTATCCGAAGTAGTGCGGACACCACGGTACGAAACACCGGCCATGAGCTCAACATTAGAGCTTGCCCGCCGACCGGATTACCTCAAGGCGGAAAATTCCTCTATGGCGATGCCCTTATCTTTCTCTATTGGAAACGGCTCGCCTTCGAAGGCGCCGTGCTTTGGCGTGCAGACGTAGTACTTCGAGGTCTCCCCTCCTTCAAGGATGGCGAGCACCGGACCGTCCGATAACCTTTTGAAGTCGTCGCCGACTGCAATCGTTTGTGGCTTCCCTTCTTGTTGGTATCGGAGGACGTAGATGCGGCGATCGCTCGGCGGCTCTTTCGTGCTTTTCAGCCGTTCGCGAATTCTTCCGTAGATGTTCTCCCCTTCTTCGGGGTCGCGCGATAAGGGAACGAAAAACCGCATGGGCTCAGCCTTTCCAAACCGGAACGCGCTCGATATGCACCGGCGAGTGGTGGCTCAATATCTCGGTAGCCATGTCGGCATTTTCTTGCGGCGTATCCAATCCGAGCAGCACCTTACCCTCGCGAACCACGTCGTCGTAGCGCCGCCGCTCGCGTTTATCGTCACGGCCGAAAATGGATTGGAACCAGTTCCAGACCGGTCCAGCAACGTGTCCCGCACGTACGGGGTACGGTGTGTCGGTCCAGGAGTCCGCGGTCCCAGTGGTGATGTGGATGTGATCTTCTGCGAATGCGTTTGCCGTGAGTTCCGTCGCCGCGGCTTCGGCGTCAGCGAGGTCGCGAAACGCGGCAACGACGGCGGTTTCGGTATTCATCGGTATCCTGTACTCCTCCCGCTCGTAGTTCTGCGCGGTACACGTGAGGGACTCTGCGTAATTAACCCGGGTTACGTAAAAAAACGACGATATCCACAAAAATCGATCAACAATCCTGGATTATGTCGTTTCGGTGACCCGTACACGGTGGACTCCCTCTTCCGCCGTGATCCAGGCGTGAACGGTGGCGGCCTAGGCCAGAGGGATGGCGTAAACCCCGCGGCGGAACGGCCGGTCAACCGTCCCGGCGCGGGCTGGGTCCGCTGCCCTGGGCTATCATAAAGGCGTCAAGCAGAGCTTCGCGTCGGAGAACTGAGGAGATTTGATGGGTCCGTTGGGCGTGCAAGAGATTATCGGGATATTCCTCGTCGCTCTTCTCCTGTTTGGGCCCAAGAAGTTGCCTGAGCTTGGTCGCACGCTGGGGAAGGCGATAAGCGAGTTCCGCCGGGCTAAGAACGAGTTGAAATCGACACTCGAGAGTCACTTGCATGAGTTGGAGCGCGAGACCCGGATTGAAGAGCCGCCCACATACTCGAGCTCGAGTGACGATTACTACTCCTCAAACTATTCCTATCCGTATGAAGACAATGCTCCTTACGAGCCGCCGGTTGCGTCGTATGTAGAGTCTTCTCCGGCCACTGCTGCCGAGTTTGAAAATGCAGATCGATCGGGAAATGCAGAAGCTGGTCAGGTCCACGCGGGAGAGAACGGTCACTTATCAGTAAGCAGTTCTGGAGTGGACGGAACCGTACCGCGTTCCCATGGCGTTCAGCCGCTTGCGACAGCTCCTGCTCTTGCCGAAGAGGATCGCCGCGACTAAGTGCTGACATTACATGGCAGAGCACACTGAGGAGGGTAGCTCTCCCGATAGCGGGGAAGCGTCTCAGCAGCCTCCTTCACGTGAGAACACGCCGGGCTCCGATTCTGCCGGGCCGGGATCTTCGCCGGTTTACAGCAGTTCGTCCAGTCCTTATGGCCAGCCAGACGACCCTCCGTCCGGCGTCTCCAGCGAGCCTCAGCAAGAGAAACCGGTAAGCCAAAACCTACCTGTACCAGCCAGGAGATCGGCTCCGCCGCCGCCCCCTCCTCCGCCCAGCGGCGACGAGGAGGATGGGGAGGACGACGAAGAAAAGGGCATGCTCCGGATGTCGTTCATGGAGCACCTTGAAGAGCTGCGCTCGCGCATTCTGAAGGCGCTTGGCGGATTAGTTGTCGCGTTCCTTCTTAGTATCGGTTTTTGTAAGAACCTTTGGGATGTGGTCAGCGCACCCGCTGTCAATGCGCTGAAGCATCTCGGCATCAACCCGCCCAATTTGGCCGCGATCAGCCCGATGGAGCAGTTCAACATCATCTACATCAAGCTGCCCATTTTGGTGTCGCTGTTCGTAGGGTCGCCGTGGGTGCTGTATCAGGTGTGGGCGTTCATTTCTCCGGGCCTGTACAAACGCGAGAAGAAATGGGCGGTGCCATTTATCCTCTGCACTGCGACTTTGTTTATCGCGGGCGGTCTGTTTGCGTACTTTGTTGCGTTTCGCTACGGCCTCGAGTTTCTGCTCGGCATCGGCATGGGCTCGCATGTCACGCCTGTCATTTCGATGGACTATTACTTCGACCTGTTTGTCAACGTGACACTGGGGGTCGCGCTGGTTTTCGAAATGCCCGTGATGATCTTCTTTCTCACGCTCCTGCGTATCGCATCGCCGCGCTTCCTGCTGCGGCACAGCCGCTATGCAATTCTTGCGATCACCATCATCGCGGCAATCGTCACGCCAACCCCCGACATCTTCAACATGATGATCTTCGCCGTGCCGATGGTTATGTTGTATTTCGTCGGAGTATTTGCAAGTTACTTACTGGTACTCAAGCGCGAAGAAAAGAAATTTCCATGGCGACGGGTTGCAATCGTCATCGCGGTGTTAGTTATTGCGATCGCGGCAGCGGTCGCGTTGCTGATCTATCGATTCCATTACCACGTGAGCGCGAAATGGCCCTATCTTGTGAGATAGACGGCGTCTGATCGCGCCACAGAGCGGCTCCCCCCAGGAGCCCGTCTCTATTTGGAACTCTTGTCACGTGCTTCGGCATCGGAAAGTCAATCTTCACTGCATTGCCGCCGCCGATATACAGATGGTCGTAATTAAACAGGCTTTCGATTTGCACGATGGCCTTCTCGAGATGTTTGTTCCAACGTTTGCGTCCGAACGTTTTCAGTCCGCGCCTGCCCAGATAATCCTCGTAAGTCTTGTTTTTCTGCCAGGGATGATGAGCTAACTCGAGACCAGGCACAAGGCGTCCGTCGACGAAAAGCGATGAGCCGAACCCCGTGCCCAAAGTGATGACCAACTCCACACCTCTGCCGCGCACGGCCGCGTAACCTTGCACAGCGGCATCGTTGGCTACGCGTACCGGCTTTTTCAACTGGCGCGACAAGACCTTTGCCAGGTCGAAACCGACCCATTTTGGATGCAGGTTGTGCGCGGTAAGGGTTGCTCCATGTTTCACCACACCGGGAAAGCCGACCGACACGCGGTCAAACTCCCCCAAACGGCGGGCGATCTGATCGATGACCTTCAGCACCCCGGCGGGAGTTGCCGGATCGGGCGTTTCTTCGCGCTCGCGTTCAGTCAAGGGCTTGCCGCGCGCGTCGAGCAACATTCCTTTAACGCCAGTGCCGCCGATATCAATTGCTAACGTGATGGGTTGTGCCGACGCCATAAAAGCCACTGTATCCAAATAGGATTAACTCATGTTTAGCAATCATTTCAAGTGTTTATCGGGTTGTGCACATTTGCGCGCGCGTGTATTTTTTGCCAACCGGCGGATAGTTGAAACCCGTATAAGTGCCTGATTCATCAGTTATGGAAGAAGCTGGAACTACAGGTGCATGTGCCTGGGTATGGGGTTGCCGGCAAGGCGACCCTGCACCGGAGAGCCGTGCAACGATACGGCTCCACTCGGCTTCGATTTTTTCGTTTATAGTGGAGGAGCAGTTATGAAGAGTACAGTTCGGTCAATCGCTATCGGTACTTTCGCCGCTGCAGGTTTTGCTCTGATCGGCAGCGCGTTTCTTCCGCAGGCGCACGCGGATGCCTGGGATAAAAAGACTCTGGTCACGGTGAGAGAGCCCATCATCGCCGGCGATAAGGTTCTCGATCCGGGTACGTACGTTTGGAGACTGATGGATTCGCCTTCGAACCGGCACATCGTCCAAGTCTTCGATAAAGACCAGCGGCGGCTGGAGACGACGATACTCGCGATTCCGAATTACCGGCTTCAGCCCACAGGAAACTCCCAGTTTGCTTTTTGGGAGACTCCGGCGGGTGTGCCGAAAGCGGTTCGCGCCTGGTTCTATCCGGGTGACAACTTTGGGCAGGAATTTCCGTATCCTAAAAAGCTGGTTGCGCAGCTTGCCGCAGCCGCTCCTGTTCCGGTTCCGATGAATTATCGCGAACCTGCGCCGGAGCCAGCGCCCGCACCGGAACCCGAAGCTAAGGCGGAACCGCAACCTGCGCCTGCGCCGGTTGCCGCTCCGGAACCGGCTCCCCCGCAGCCGCAGCCCCAAGTAACCGCTATGCCTGCGCCGGCTCACGCGCCCGCTGCTCTGCCGCATACCGCTAGCTTCAATCCTCTGATCGGATTGCTCGGCATCGTGTCGTTGAGCTTTGCCGGCCTGCTGACACTCGCAGCTCGACGCGCATAACGTACGAAACCCGGCCGGCTTAGGGCCGGGAAACAAGGGGCCTGAGGGCGTGAAGACAGGGCTTATTTCGTTGCGGCGCTTCACGCCCAATCCGCACGTCAGAAAGAGCGTCTGCTCCGTCATCGCGGCCGCGTTCGTTCTAGCTTCGTCTGCCTCATTCGGGAAAGCGGCAGAGCATACCGAGCCGGCATACACGATCTCCGATAATGTCGATCTCGTACTGCTGGATGCGTGTGTTAAGGACCGGCAGGGCGGGTATGTCAGCGGATTAACTCGCGACCGCTTCAAGGTATACGAGGACGGACGGCTCCGCACTATCACTCATTTCGCCAACGTGGATGCGCCGGTCACAGTTGGCTTGGTTGTCGATAACAGCGGCAGCATGCGACTGAAGCGCCGGGAAGTAGTGATGGCGGGGCTGGCTTTCGCGAAGCAAAGCAACCCGCACGACGAATTCTTCGTCGTCAACTTCAACGACTATGCCTACAACGCCTTGCCCCGCGGCATGATGTTTACCGACAGTATCGGCGTGGTTCGGTCGGCTCTGTACCTGGGCCAACCGATGGGACTCACTGCGCTTTACGATGCGCTCGCATTGGCCCTCAAGGACCTGGAGGGCAGCCATCACGAGATGCGAACAGTTGTTCTGGTGAGCGACGGCGGTGATAACGTCAGCGAGTTACGTTTCTCCGAACTTCTCGACATGATTGAAGCTTCACGCGCAACCATCTACACCGTAGGCCTGCTTGACCCTTTCGATCGCGACAACAATCCACGCCTGCTTAAGAAGCTCGCATCGATCACAGGCGGCGAGTTTTTCGCGCCTGCCACTTTGAACGACATTCTTCCGGCGTTCGAAAAAATTTCGAAAGACATCCGAAACCGCTACACGATTGGCTTTGCGCCGGACGAGGCGTCGAACAAGCACCCTGTGCGGCACGTCAAGGTTACGGCCGAGGACGAGCGTGGCCGCAAACTTCGCGTCAGTACCCGGAGTACCTACCGAGTGACGCCTTTGAGCGAACTTGTCGCCCGGCAGAGTCCAACAGAGAGACGGGAACAACACAGATGAATGAGGTCTGCGGATGACAACTGGGCCGGTGCTCGTTCGAGTCGGTTTGCCGCCCAAACCGGGTCTGCATAGCCATTCGAGGGCTCGGCGGCTCGCCCGGTTGAGGTCCCTGCCGCGCCCGTTACTTCTTCTGCGGACTGTTCTCGTTATCTTCGGCGTTGCTGCGCTCGGGTACTACATGTATGCGGTCGCGAATGAGTACGTATATCAGGTGTACGAAAATTGGGCATTCGATCAGCAGATCGCGGGTCGGCCTCTGGTCACGTTCGCGGATTACATGGGCGAAAGGACGCCGTTCGGATTTCTGGTTGGCGGGCGCAATTCGGAACCCACTGCTCCGGTGACTAAGGCCGTCGAGCGTCACTCGGCCGCGCCGGGAGCGCCCCGGCCTGAGACTGGGAGCGTGCTGGGCAAAGTGAATATCGACAGATTAAAGCTCTCCGCGATTGTTCGCGAAGGTGTGGATAACGCCACCCTTTCTAAAGCTGTCGGCCATGTCCCTTCCACGGTGCTTCCGGGCGAGGCAGGCAATTTCGCCATCGCGGCGCACCGCGATACTCTTTTTCGCGCGCTGAAGGACATCCATAACGGCGACATCGTCACCTTCGAAGCTCCGGCCGGGGCCTACCAGTACCAAGTGTTTTCAACCAGAATCGTGAAGCCCTCCGACGTGAGGGTGCTTCAGCCTGACGGCGGTCTTCCGAATGCGAATGACATGGCTTCGGCCGCAAATGCGCATGGCAAGCTCCTGACGATGATTACTTGCTACCCGTTCTATTACGTGGGCTCTGCGCCGAAACGCTTCATCGTGCAAGCGCGGCTCATCTTGAGCCCGGCTGCTTCACCGCCGCCCCAAGTGGACCAGCCCGCCGTTGCTGTGGCGAAACCGGCAACTGCGACGCGATCGATTTCACTGGCGCAAAATAGGGTTCCCGCGGCCGATCATGCGCACACGGTTTCGTATGTGTCGCGGCCGGTTCGAAGAATTCAAAAAGCGCAGTCCGGCGCTGTGAAACCGAAAAGACACGGATTTTGGCATAAAGTCTTTCGATTTTCCTGAGCTTGGCGAGAACGCCCGACCCTTACGGCCACTGTTATACTTGCCGTTGAGCCTGCTGGGAGGTCGTCTAATGGTAAGACTGCAGACTCTGGATCTGCGTATCGGGGTTCGAGTCCCTGCCTCCCAGCCAACTGCCGCTGTCTCCTGTTCGCAAAGTCAAGCTCACACCGCGCTGTCGAAGCCAGCCGGCCGCGACCGGGCGGTCTGCCCCACATGCAGGGATTATGCGAAGCGAAGCCAATACGCGTGGTTAGGGTGCTTGTCTTGTATCTGCGCGTCTTCGCGTGAACGAAGTTAATCCCCAGAACAGGGCAATGGTTGCGGCGAGTATGCCGAAAAAGAGCACCACCTTCAGCGTGATAGCGAAGGCGACTAGGGCAGCGGGGAATCCCCAGTACCAGGATTCGGCCTTGAATCCCGCAGCCCAGTTGGCGCGCCGGCCGGAGGAAGCGATGCGCGGCCTCGGCGAAGGCCAGAGACGCGGCACGGCTTTCGAGTAACGTTCGTACGTAGCACCCTGGGTGGCCTCGAGTTCGGCCTCCTCGCGCAGGATCAGCCGGTAAGAGAACACCAGCATGGCTGCTATCGCGACAAAGAAACCGAGGCGGCTCATCATGCAGCCGATACCGAGAACCAGGAGCACGTTGCCGAAGTAAAGCGGGTTCCGGACCAGCCGATACGGTCCATCTGCGATCAGGCATTCGGTCTTTACGTCAGCCGCGTAGACGACATCGGCCTGTAGATATGACGAAGCCCAGGTCCGGACGAAGGCCGCCAGGATTAGCAACAACGCCGCGCAGGCAAGCAGGAAGCGCGCCAGGCGATGCGGCGCGAGGTGCAACCCGGGCCCGAGCCACTTCGCGAAAGCGGAGGTCGAATTCTGATGATCGAGAACGTACAACGGAAACGCGAAGCTAAAGATCAGCCCAAAAATGAGGCTGCGATTCGTGAATTCCCATTTCGTCGC
>JAFAQG010000427.1 GCA_019246575.1 Acidobacteriaceae bacterium | reverse complement strand
ACGTTGGCGGCGCAGCGCGAGGCGAAGCAAAAGGGCTCGAAGACGCTCGCCATCTGCAACGTGGTGGGTTCCATGATTACGCGCGAAGCCGCCGGAACTTTGATGACCCATGCGGGTCCGGAGATCGGAGTGGCGTCGACCAAAGCGTTCACTTCGCAGATCACGGCGCTGCTCATTCTCGGGATGTATCTCGGCCAGGTGCGCGGCACACTCGATCCGAACCAGTCGGCCGCGCTGGTCGAAGAGATGGCGGCGATTCCGGGCAAGCTGGAACAGGTGCTCACGAATACGGAGATCTACGAGGAGCTCGCGAAGCATCTGCACAATGCGCGGGATTTCCTGTATCTCGGCCGCGGCATTCATTTTCCGATTGCGCTCGAAGGCGCGCTGAAGCTGAAGGAAATCTCATACATTCACGCCGAAGGGTACCCCGCAGGCGAGATGAAGCATGGCCCGAATGCGCTGATCGACGAGAACCTCCCGGTGGTTGTGCTGGCAACGCGCGATCCGCAATCGGAGGAGAGCAACGTCCACTACGAGAAGACGCTTTCGAATATTCAGGAAGTCAGGGCGCGCAGCGGCATCGTGGTTGCGGTTGCCTGCGAGGGAGATGAAGAGGCCGCCAAAATGGCCGACCACTTGATTACGATCCCGGGGACACGCGAATTGCTGCTTCCCTTACTCGAAATGATTCCCCTGCAGCTGCTCGCGTATCACATCGCGATTCGGCGCGGCTGCGATGTGGACCAGCCGCGAAATCTTGCGAAAAGCGTAACCGTCGAGTAATTTGGCCGGGTCGTTCAGGCGGCTTTCCTCCTTTACTCCAAACACACTACGGACTCGCTTCAGGCAAATAGGCTACAATTTGGCAGGACCCGCATCGGGGAATGCCTTTCCATAACCGGATAGTCCGGCGCGTTCGGTTCCGTTCGCTCTGGCGAGCGACACTGGTCGTCTGCCTTCTCGCTGGGATTGTTGGAATTCAGGCCGCCGCCGCATCACATTTGCATGATGATTCGGGCGACCACCGGCACTGCTGTCCGGTTTGCCACGCCAGCCATATCCCCGTTCTCGGGGCGGTCTCGGAGCTCCAAGCCGAGCCGGCTCAGACTGCGGGTTGGACAGTTTCGCGTGAGGAACTATCGTTTGCCCGCGCCAATGTCCCTTCGTTCCGCCCGTCTCGCGCACCACCGGCCTAATTTTTCTACTGCTTGTTTGTGCGTTTGGTCGCTGCCGATCCGTCCGTACGGCGCAGCGAAAACGTGTGGCCTTGGTGCCGAGATTAGGAGGAAAATCATGCAGTACAAGATCGGTGTTGTGACCTGCTGCCTTTTGTTGGGGGCAGGTGTTAACTCGCACGCGCAATCGATCAGTAGCGGAACCGTTCAAGGTACCGTGACGGATCCGACAAAGGCGGTGGTGCCGAATGCGCGCGTGGAAATTTCAAACCAGGTAACTGGCTATCACCAGGGGACGCAAACCGACGCACACGGTGCATTTCGGTTTAACAACGTCCCGTTCAACGGTTACCAAGTTACAGTTCAGGCTTCGGGTTTCTCGGAATTCAAGCAGAACATCGACGTTCGGACAACTGTGCCCATTCAGACGAATGTTGCACTCGAACTCGCGGGGGCGACGCAATCGGTGGAGGTCGAAGCGAGCGGCGAATTTGTGGAGAATGAGCCTACTGCGCACACCGATACCGATGCCGGCACATTTTTGAAGCTACCGGCGTTCGATCCCGCAGCAGGCCTGAGCAGCGCAATCAATTACAGCACGGGCGGGACAACCAGCGATGCGAACGGATTCTTTCATCCGCTCGGAGATCATGCACAGGTTAGCTTCGTCATCGACGGACAAACGATCAGCGATCAGCAGAGCAAGGTGTTCTCTACGCAAATACCTCCGGACGCATTGCAGAGTATGGAGCTCATCACCGGTGCGCCGGACGCCCAGTATGGCGATAAATCCAGCCTGGTAGTTAACGCAGTTACTAAGTCGGCGTTAGGGGCAACGCGGCCGTTCGGCAGTATCGAAAGCTACTGGGGCTCGTTCGGAACTTGGGGTGAAAACGCAACGTTCGGCTATGGCACCTCGAAATTCGGCAACTTCACCGCAATAAACGGTATTCGCACAGGCCGCTTCCTTGACACGCCCGAATTTGTTCCCATTCATGACATCGGAAACAACGAGAATATCTTCGACCGTCTGGATTTTCAGCCGAACGGCCGCGATGCCTTCCATCTCGACCTGTTTGTCGCGCGGAATTGGTTCGACGTGCCGAACAGCTACGAT
>JAFAQG010000310.1 GCA_019246575.1 Acidobacteriaceae bacterium | reverse complement strand
TTCGTAGGACACGTCGCACTCTACGGCTTCAAGAGTCCGCCGAACGCAGGGCAGTTGTATGGGGCCACGAAGCTGCACCTGGGAGCGCCATTTCTCGAATCGGAAAAAGGCCAGGCGCTCGCATCCATTCGGCATGTGCTCGCGGCGAACGGCTTCTATCACGCTTCCGTCGATGCTGAGGTTCAATACGATCCAAGAACGCAACAATCAGACATCGCCTTCGACATTCATCCTGGCAAGCGTGCCCGCTTCGAAATGCCGGCGATCATAGGGCACCCGGAATACCCAGTGCAGAATATCGTCGACGCAACACACTGGAAACGTCTGTACGGATTGCTTGGATGGCAGGAAGTCACCGAGTCACGAATTCGGGAGGGATTGGACAACGTAAGAAAGCTCTACCAGAAACGCGATCTCTTACGGGCGCGCGTCGCCTTACTGGGACTGCAGTATCACGGCGATTCAAATACGGTTGCGCCCTCCATTTCCGTACAGCCTGGTCCGAAAATCCTGGTTCGCATCACGGGCGCGCATATCGCATCGGGGCAACTGAAGCAACTAGTACCCGTGTTTCAGGAGCTGTCCGTAGATCGCGATCTACTTATTGAAGGCCAGCGGAACATCGAACAGTATCTCCAATCGCGGGGGTATTTCAGCGCTGCAGTTAGCTTTGGTGAGCCATTAACAACGGAACGGACCACAACCGTCACGTATCGAGTGGATTCCGGTGGTCGCCATAAGTTTGTGCTTCTCGGCATCACCGGAAGCACCTATTTTCCAGAATCAACCATTCGCGAGCGATTATACGAAGTGCCCGCCGAGTTCCCCCGGTTTCCCTACGGCCGCTTCAGCACTCTCTACTTACAACAAGACATTCAGACGATCAAGAATCTGTACGCTTCGAATGGTTTCCGGAATGCGAATATCACGTATCGTATTCAGGACGACTTTCAAGGCGTTCGCGACCACCTTGCCGTCTTTATCCATATCGATGAAGGGCCGCAAACTCTCGTTTCGAGTCTGTCGATTGAGGGTGTCCCGACAGAAGAGATCGCTGCTTTGAGGCCGATGCTGGCTGCAGCTGCGGGGCAACCCCTTAGCGATATTACTATTGCCTCCGATCGGGACAACTTGCTGAACTACTACTACGGCCGGGGGTACTTGAACGCATCCTTCGAATATTCAACCGAGCCCGCAAACAAACCGTATCGAGTGATGCTCCGGTACCTGCTTCGCCCGGGACCGCGTAAGTATGTCCGTGACGTCTTAATTAGCGGTTTGCAAACCACACGGCGCAAACTCGTGCTCGATCGCATCGAGCTGCGTAAGGGGGAGCCTATCTCACTCGCGGAAGAGACGGACAGTCAACGCCGGCTTTATGATTTGGGAATTTTTGCGCGGGTGAACACAGCGTTACAGAATCCGGACGGGGACGAAGATTCGAAATACGTCCTTTACGATATAGATGAAGCAAAGCATTACTCAATAAACGTCGGAGCCGGAGCGCAAATCGCCCGGATAGGCGGAAGTGTAACAACGCTCGATAATCCCGCCGGCACGACCGGGTTTTCGCCGCGTGTTGCGTTCGGGATCACTCGTGACAACTTTCTCGGTCTGGGCCAAATGGTAGGACTGCAAACGGCAGCATCGACCATTGAACAGCACGCGACACTCACCTATTTCATCCCGCAGTTTGTCTCGAATGAGAAGCTAAGTCTGACCACGACAATGCTGATCAGCAATTCGAACGACGTGCGCACGTTCACCGCCCATCGCCGCGAAATTTCAGTTCAGCTTGGGAACCGACTGTCTCGCGCCTATACGATTCAATACCGTTTGGTATTTCGCAACGTCACCGAATCTAACTTAAAAATTAATCAGCTCCTGGTTCCACTTCTTTCACAGCCTGAAAGCGTCGGACTTGCCGAGTTCTCGTTTATTCAGGACAAGCGCGACGATCCGACCGACGCGCATCGGGGTATCTATACAAGCGCGGATATCGGTTATGCTGCGGGCTTTCTTGGCTCGCAGACAGAGTTCGGCAGGATGTTGCTGCGCAACTCGACTTACCACGGGTTTCATCATGATTTTGTTCTAGCGCGAAGCACTCAATTCGGAGTCATCGCCCGGACAGGCGGCCGGCCAAGTATTCCACTTGCAGAGCGCCTTTATTCGGGCGGCTCAACCTCCATTCGCGCTTTCCCTGATTTTCAGGCTGGACCGCGCGATCTTGTGACCGGATTCCCGTTGGGAGGGAACGCCCTGTTGATCAATAATACGGAGCTGCGCTTTCCGCTCTACGGAGACAACCTAAATGGCGTCCTGTTTCACGATGCCGGCAATGTGTACGGTTCTATAACAGATTTCAGCCCCCGATTTCGTCAGACCAATCTGCAGGATTTCAACTACATGGTTCAAGACGTTGGCTTCGGAATCCGATATCGAACGCCAATCGGACCTGTTCGGGTCGACCTATCCTTCAGTCCCGATGCACCGCGGTTTTTTGGACTGAAAGGGACACTTCAGCAATATCTGAACGGCACGGCGATATCGACGGTGCAGAAAATCAATGCCTTTCAGTTTCATATTTCGTTAGGGCAGGCATTCTAATGCGGTTAATTACCTTAGCTGCATTTCTCGTGTTCGCCAGTTTCGCGGGTCTGATCGATCGAATTGAAGTAATAGTGGGACGTCAAGTCATTACAGAGCTGCAGCTCGAAGAAGAGCTGCGAGTGACGGCTTTTCTGAATGAGACACCCTCGAACGATGGAGGCGCGCAGCGGCAGGCGGCAGCAGAGCGGCTGATCCAACAAGCCCTGATTGCACGCGAGATGCGTTTGACCGAATATTCTGCTGACGTGGGCCAAGAAGCCGACAAATTGTTCCAGAAAGTAGAAGCGATGTACGGCGGCGATAGGAGTTTTCGTGAGGCGCTTAGAAAATACGCATTGACGGAAGACATTCTGAGGCGGCATCTCATGGTTCAGATCAGGGTACTCAATTTCGTAGGTTCTCGCTTCCGCAATGAACCCGGTCGGGAGGGAACAGACGCGGAGTTGAATCGCTGGATCGACGACGCACGCAGGCAGGTGCGCATTGTC
This sequence comes from Acidobacteriaceae bacterium, assembly GCA_019246575.1. The sequence goes on along the minus strand of JAFAQG010000310.1, from coordinate 705 downwards.
TACGTGGATAAGAGCCTCGCTCAGAATGCGCCATGACTCGCAAGCGAAAAACCGCGTTTATTAGCACCGCGGTTGGGTTAGCCGTTGTCATCGCGGCGCTTACGATTACTACGTTCCTTCGTTCCCACGAGTTCGAACGCGATATCCGGGGATCAGTGATTACGGCGCTTCGAAACCTTACAGGCGGAAGGACCGACATTGGAGCTGTCACAGTTAGCTGGCATTCGCTGACTGTCAATCTCAATGGACTAACCGTACGAGGCTCGGAGCCGGTCAGTGCACCTCCGCTTTTCACAGCTCCTTCGATCCGCCTGCGACTGAGGATTACGTCCCTTCTGAAAGGCGAAATCGACATTGCTTCGCTCGTTGTGGATCGCCCCGCGTTGCACCTTTTCGTTGGCCCAGAAGGGAACAGTAATATCCCGCGTGCCGCCCGTGATCGAGTGTTGAACAATTTGCTAGATTTCAGCGCGGGGCATGTCGAAGTTCGGGATGGCATTTTCGAAGCCAATTTTCGCCGCATTCCTGTGACTCTCACGGGAGATAACTTCAAACTGTCGGCGAGTTACCTCAGATCCGGCCCCCGCTACGATGTCCGTCTCTCTTCAACTAACCTGAAGTTGGACACCTCCGGCAAATCTGTGTTGCGCGGGGCCGTCCAGTTCCATGGCTACATTCAGCGCGACAAGCTGATCTTCGATAAGG
>JAFAQG010000148.1 GCA_019246575.1 Acidobacteriaceae bacterium | reverse complement strand
GTGTTCGACGAATGGCTCGCGAGCTGTACACGGCCAAACCCGGACCGACTGGCGCCGGCGTCCGAACTTTCTCGGTCTTCCTCGGAAGCCAGACGATAGTACGTTTGAATTGCCGTACTGATGTCCCCAAAATCAACCAGCTTGCCCTGATGGAGCACCAGGCCGCAGTCACATAAGGACCGGATCGCGCCCATATTATGACTGACGAACAGAACCGTGCGTCCTTCTTTCGCGACTTCCCCCATTCGGCCCAAACATTTTCTTTGGAACGCAGCGTCGCCGACGGCCAGGACCTCGTCGATCAGCATGATCTCGGGATCGAGATGCGCAGCGACGGCGAACGCGAGTCTCAGGTACATTCCGCTTGAATAGTGTTTGACAGCAGTGTCGATGAATTTCTCGACTCCTGCAAAGGCTACGATCTCATCGAAGCGTTGACGAATGTGCGCCCGTTTCATGCCGAGGATCGCGCCGTTGAGGTAGATGTTGTCGCGGCCCGTCAACTCCGGATGGAAACCGGTGCCGACCTCGAGAAGCGATCCTATCTGCCCGTGAATTTCCGCGAAGCCGCCGGTTGGCTCGGTAATTCGCGACAGTAGCTTCAATAAAGTGCTCTTGCCCGCACCGTTGCGCCCGATGACCCCGACCACCTGCCCTGGTTCCACTTCGAAACAGACGTCCTTCAAGGCCCAGAACCGCTGGTCCCTCCGGTCGCATGTCCGCGATGGTGCTCCGGAACGGCGCATCGCCCGAAACGGCGCTGTAGCGGTTTCCATGATCGTGTCGCGCAATGTGCGATAACTGCGTCGCGCGCCGCCAATCCGATATTCTTTCGAAAGGCCGGCAGCCTTTATTGCAAGTGTTTTCATCTATCGATCGGTCGCGATCGCGAAAGTCGAGACTCGGGACGTATTCGGTCGTACGCTCCCGCCGATTTCCCGGTCCAATGCCCGATCTTGCGAGCCGAGCCGGAATAAATCGTTCGCCGTCTTCAAACCTGCAGCCGATCGCGTCGCAAGTCCCAGACTGATCCACTGCCAGATGTAGAAACTGTTATCGTCTCCGCCAGTTTCGTACTCTCGCCAAGCACGCTTGACGTTCTCCCGATCGAGCCATTCGCCGGCGTATCGTTTCAAGGCGAGATGGATATGAGCCTCAGCCCAGTCGCGGAGACGTCCCCGCAGCCATTCTCGCTGGGGGGTCTGCACGGGCCGTTTCGGCGCTTCGACGATTGCCTCCGGCAAGAGCCGACTCGTGATTCGGCGCAACAGATACTTTCGTTGCCCGGCGCGGAGTTTTCGATGGGCTGGTTGAAGGAGCGCGAGCTCAAATAGCCGGTGATCCATAAAGGGCTCCCGCAATTCCGTCGAACAGCGCATCGAAATGCGGTCATTGAACCGAAGCGCACGCGGAATTTTGGTGTATCGTATGTCTTGATACTGGCGATTGCGCAAGCCGTCCGGAAAAGGGGCGGCGAACTCGGTGTCAACTGCTCGTTTGCGAAACTCTGCGCTCAAGCACTCGGGCCGTACGGCCCTGTTACGGGAGCCCTGTACCGGGCCGTGCCCTTGGCCTTGCGCCAACCGTTCGTAATAGTCGTACCCCGCCCACTGCTCGTCCATTCCTTGTCCGTCCAATAGGACCGTTACACCTCTCTCGCGAGCGGCTTCGAAGACTTTGGCATACGCTAGCGTCGGTATGCCACCGAAAGGTTCCGATTCGTGCTCCTCGACGGAGGCGGCCAACTCTGGAACTTCGTCTGCCGAAAGGCGGGCAATGACTAGCCTGTGGTGCGTTTTTTTAAGGGCCTTCTCGACCCATGGCAGTTCGTCATAATCCGGGTCCCCTGTCACATAGGTGAAGGCCTGAACGTTATCGGCCGCTCCCTGGAAGCTCCGAACGAGGCCTAGGAGCGTAGAAGAATCCAAGCCTCCGCTAATATTGATGCCCACCGGCACCTCGGAGCGGAAGCGCAGTCGAATGCTTTCCTCCAGCAGAGCCGAGTATTCTGCTTCCACGGCCTCATCGGGGCGAGCGTCGAATTCAGGACCGATGCGATCCGCGACGTCGTACCACGGCCTCACTTCGAAGTGGCCCGGCTTCCACGTCAGCGCGTGCCCGGCGGGCAAAGCTTGGATATCCGACCAAAAGGTCCGTTCCGAATGATCGTGAAGGCCATACGTCAGATAAGTACTCCAGCTTCGGACATCCGGATCGGGTGCGATTCCGCCGCGGTGAAGAGCCCGGATTTCACTCGCTGCAACGAGATCGCCGGATTTGGTCCGGTGATAATAAAGCGGCTTTACTCCGAAACGGTCGCGTGCTGCAAACAACGTACGTTCGCGGGCATCCCACAGCAAAAAGGCAAACATGCCGAGGAATCGATCGACGCAAGCCTTGCCCCATTTGCGGTAGGCAGCGAGCACAACTTCGGTGTCCGTCCGTGTGCGGAACCGGTACTCGGAAAGCTGCGCACGTAATTCGATGTAGTTGTAGATCTCGCCATTGAATGCGATCCACAACGATCCGCTCTCGTCCGACATCGGCTGATTGCCCGCCGGCGAGAGGTCGAGAATGCTCAAGCGGTTGTGCCCCAATCCACATACTCCTGAAGGGTCGAGGTAAATCGCTTGAGAATCCGGTCCGCGATGGCGCTGGCTGTCTACCATTGCTAGGAGTCGAGACGGTGCGACCCGCTCTCCGAAAACACCTGCTATTCCGCACATTCAGTTTTGATCAGTAGGCGTCAAAGAGACGAAATGCCGTCCGCAACGCGTCGTTCCATTTCGCGTAGGCTCTCGCCCCTGTCGCTTACAGCAATCGGCTCTATGTTTGCGAGAGGCCCCTATCTTTGCCAGATCAGAAATGCTAGA
>JAFAQG010000087.1 GCA_019246575.1 Acidobacteriaceae bacterium | reverse complement strand
TTTCGAACGCAGAGCTGGCTTTCTCGGACGCCCGCAACCTCGTTCTTTCGATATCATCGAAGCGCAGGAGGCCGGTCCGTATCATGAAACCTGGCGATTTGCAAAGGCGAGAATTCCTCGCGGGATTGGCGGCGCTTCAAGTCGCATCTTCTCTCGAGGCGGAAACTACCGATCACATGATTTACCGAAAACTCGGCAGCACCGGCGAACGGGTGTCTGCAATCGGACTCGGCGGTTACCACATCGGAGTGCCGGATGACGAAAGCGAGTCGATTCGCATCATTCGCGGCGCAATCGATAACGGAATAACCTTCATGGATAATTCCTGGGATTACCACGACGGGGCCAGCGAGATTCGCATGGGGAAGGCGCTCAAAGATGGATACCGCCAGCGCGTGTTCCTGATGACGAAGTACAACGGTCGAACACGCGAGTCCGCCGCGAAACAGATCGATGAATCGCTTCAACGTTTGCAGGTCGAGGCGATCGACTTGATCCAGTTTCATGAGAATATCCGCATGGAAGACCCCGACCGCTACTTTGCTCCCGGTGGCGCTCACGAAGCTGTCCTGGCCGCCAAGAAGGCGGGCAAAATTCGCTATATCGGATTCACCGGCCATAAGGATCCAGCCGTGCATCTGCGAATGCTGGATGTAGCGGCGCAGAATAATTTTCATTTCGATGCATGCCAGATGCCCTTGAACGTGCTCGACTATCACTTCCGCAGCTTCGCGCATCAGGTCGTGCCGCGGCTCGTCAGAGAGGGGACCGCGGTGCTCGGTATGAAGCCGATGGCATTTGGAAACGTGCTCAAGGCCGGTGTCGCGACGCCCATCAATTGTTTGCATTACGCACTCAGTTTGCCGACCTCTGTCGTCATCACAGGATGCGATTCAATGGACCGCGTGAACCAGGCACTCGAGGCCGCGCGGACGTTCAAACCGCTTACCGATGCTCAGCTGAATGCCATCGTGTCGAAGACAAGAGCTGTTGCCATGACGGGTAAATACGAGCCGTTCAAGACGACAATGGAGTTCGACGGTACCGCGCAGCATCCGGAGTGGATGGGATAGAACCGCAAAGCAGTGTCCGCGTCGGGCCTCAATTGCGCACTGGGAGTGCGCGGAACTTCTTCGCATATCGTTTTGTGATCTTGAGGTCTGTGTCACCATTTTCCACCGAAGGCTCGATCTCGCTGCCTTCGTGCCACTCATTCCAGCTCGTGATCAGTACCCAGTCCGGATCGGTGGCGATCGCGGCTTCCCACATGGCCTTGTAAGTAGCGCCTTGGTGACGTTCCGTGATGGGCCGCGGTGGCTTGCGAGTGGGCTGGCACGAATCGTCGTAACCCGGGATGATTGTCACGCAGGCAATCTTGTTGCGACCGGCAGTTCTCACCCACTCAGGAAACGTGCTGCCGGCCCAACGTCGAATCTGCTCGACCGTCATTCCTTTCGTCTCCCCGGTGGGATTGTACGTGTGCATACCGTCAAATACCTGCGCCGCCTCCGGCGAGATGCGGTCGCCAACAAACACCGGGTCGTGTCCGTACTTCGCATTGAAACTCTCGATGAGCGTACGCCAGCCGGAAAGCTTCAATTGATTTATCGCGCGGCTGTAAATGAAAATAACTGGCCTGCCATCTACTTTCAGCCAGGCGGGATGAGATGAATATTTTTGAATGATGTATCTGAAGTCGCCGATCGCGCCTTCGATTGTCGGGTCGCCGGGCGGCGGAACCGTTTCGTAATAGACGCTCACTTTCAGCCCGTACTTTTCCGCTGTATCGAGCATCAGCGGTATGCCGGCGTCGTGGAAGTCTCCTTGCCGCCACCAGCTCACAATAAACCCGGTTAGTCCCGCTTGTTTTGCCTCGCGGCAGTGCGCCTCCACAATCGTAGGATCGTGGCTATCGTACGCACCCAGCACGGGGAAGTGTGTCGATTCGTCAATGTGCTTCTTTGTCACGTCAACGTTCTTCCAATGGAACCAGCGTTTGCTCACATCGGGATTACCGTACCAGCCGTAATAAAAGGCCAGCACCTCTTTGCGTACGTTGACTGTCCTCGTGTCGGAGAGACCGGGCATCGGCCCTGAGGCCGCAATCTTTGTTCCGATCAATAAGACCGCCGCTACAAGAGGCGGAGAATAGCGTGTTTGTATTTTCATCATGATGCGGGCTGAGTGAACGTTTCGCGGTCCGAATCGGGCTCCGGCCTGATGGTTTCGATCTCGTCTATTCCTTCATCAAGCGACGGCGGTTCGAGGTGCTTTGCGGCCTTCAGAATTGCGGGCACAGGAATCCGTCTCTTATCCTTGCGGTGATTGTTGCGTCCGATCGCCGTGCGCGCGGGTGTGTCGAAGAAATACGAGAGAATGCGAAATCCGGCGGCCTTGGCTCGTCGAATGTAGAGCGCACGCACGGCTCGGGTTGCATTCGTATTATCGACAACGAAGGAACGCCCCGATCTCAGGCATTCATCGATCAACGCGGCTTCCCGCGCGGTGCTCTGTTGCACATCGCGGCTGACGTGCTCGTGTGTCGCGGCGAAATGTTCTTGGAAGTAGGTTGTCTTGCCCGAGCCTGGCAGACCAACAAAGATTACGGCTTCCGCCATCGCTTTAATCTCGGTGGACGTGCGCCGTGCAGCACTGCCCCATGGACGGGCACGTACGGCAACTCTGTTCCCGAGCGCGCGCAGCGCAGCATAAGTCCGCCGCGGCTCATATCGCCCCGGCCCACGAAGTCGATTGGAAACACCAGGCGTTCGCCAAACACCTTCAGAAGCGGCTCGGTATACTTCGCGCTCGCAACGCTGCCGAGCAGCACATACGAGCATGCCGG
>JAFAQG010000908.1 GCA_019246575.1 Acidobacteriaceae bacterium | reverse complement strand
CCCGGCAATTCTCAAGACGGCCGACTTCGGTTATGACGGCAAGGGCCAGTCCCGAATCATGACGCCCGGCGATCTCGATCGCGCCTGGGACGCTGTCGGACGGCGCGAGGCTGTGCTCGAAGGGATGGTCCACTTCCAATGCGAAATCTCGGTTGTCGCCGCACGCACTGCGGCGGGCGAGTTCACCCATTACGGAGCTGTCGAGAATCATCATGCGAACGGCATTCTCGATATCTCGATCGCTCCCGCTCGCATCCCGCCAAATATCGCGCAACGCGCCGTCGAGATCGCCCGCGGCGTTCTCGAAAAGCTCGGAGTGGTCGGCGTGCTTTGCACGGAATTCTTCGTTACGAAAACCGGCGACCTTCTCATCAACGAGGTGGCGCCACGGCCGCATAACTCCGGGCACTTCACTTTCGACGCCAATCTCACCAGCCAATTCGAGCAGCAACTGCGGGCCGTTTGCGGCCTGCCGCTCGGCGGCGTCGGTCAATTTGCTCCCGCCGCGATGGCGAATCTCCTCGGCGACATCTGGAATGAAGGTGAACCCGACTGGGACGCCGCTGCCGCCATCCCAAACGTCAAGATTCATTTGTACGGAAAAGTCGAACCGCGGCCCGGACGCAAAATGGGACACTTGACCGCCCTCGCACCGACAACGGAGCAGGCCCTCGCCGATGTTCTCCGCGCCCGCGAATTGCTGACACTGAATAGCAGGAACGGGCGCTCCCGCTAAACTGAAAGGTTCAGCCAAACGGACTTTCGCAGCTACTACAAGGATGAAACTCTGCTATTTCGACGCGTTTTCCGGCATCAGCGGTGACATGACCCTGGGCGCTCTGCTGGACGCCGGCGCTGACTGGAAAGCGGTCGAAAATGCGCTTCGGAGTCTCGAGCTTGCTGCAGAATTCCGCGTTGAAAAAACCACGCGGCACGGCATAGCCGCGTCCAGGTTTCACGTCGAGTACGCGGACCAACAGAAAGCTCGACATTTTGCGGAGATTGAAAGCATTCTTACGTCCGGTAGTATCTCGGAAACGGCGCGTAAGAGTGCAATAGCCGTTTTCCGGCGGCTGGGCGAGGCTGAAGCGAAGACACACCATGTTCGCTTCGAAGCAGTTCACTTTCACGAGGTCGGCGCAATCGATTCCATCTGCGACATCGCGGGCGCTTGTGTCGCACTCGATTCGCTCGGCATCACCGAAATCCGCAGCTCGCGCGTCAATGTCGGGTCCGGCACGGTCGACACAGAACATGGCGTTCTCCCCGTCCCTACGCCCGCCACTACAGAGCTTTTGAAAGGCAAGCCCGTTTTCTCCTCAGGACCCGAGACGGAACTGACTACGCCCACGGGCGCGGCACTGGTATCGACTCTCGCAACTGGCTTCGGGCCTCTGCCCAACGTTCGCGTGCTCTCGCAAGGCTTCGGCGCAGGCGATAAAGATTTTCCGATGCAGGCCAACGTGCTCCGTGTTCTCATTGCCGAGCCGTCGTACGCCTCCGAATCCACCGCCGTCGACATCCTCGAAGCGAACATCGACGATTCGACCCCGCAGGTCCTCGGCTACGCGATGGAGCGACTGTTCGAAAACGGCGCTCTCGACGTCACATTCACGCCCATTTTCATGAAGAAGAACCGCCCGGGGGCGCAGATTTCCGTCGTTGCCGCGCCGGAACGGACTGAGCGCCTCGCCTCCATCATGCTCGCCGAAACCACTACACTCGGCCTCCGCATCACGCGCGCGGAGCGCCGGGTCGTCGCTCGCCAGTTCGCGCAAGTGCACACCTCATACGGCCCTGTGCGGATGAAATACACGGAAACAGGCGCCTTCAGCCCCGAGTACGACGATTGCCGTAAAGCCGCCGAAGCGAACGGGGTTCCGCTCCGCTCCGTGATAGCCGAAGCCAATCAGGCATTCAGGAAAAACAACTCGTAACATCGAAATGAATCTAGGCAAGTACTACCTCACAACACCTATCTATTACGTGAACGCCGCGCCCCATATCGGGCACGCTTACACCACCATCGCTGCTGAAACGATTGCGCGTTTTAAGCGCATGCAGGGCTACAACGTCGTCCTCACGACCGGCACCGACGAGCACGGTACGAAGGTCGAACGCGCCGCGCGTGCTCAAGCCAAAACGCCCGATGAGTTTGTCACCGTCATATCGAATGAGTTCCGCACCCAATGGCAGAAACTCGATATACAGATTGACCGGTTCCAGCGCACTACCGCAGCCAATCACGCCAAGCTCGTCAACCGGCTGTTCAACGCTTGCAGGGAGAACGGGTATATCTACAAAGGTACTTACACTGGCCTCTATGCTGTCGTGAGTGAGTCTTTCGTTACCGACGCCAAGCCCGGCGATATCGATCCCGAAAGTGGTAAGCCTTACGAAGAACTCACGGAAGAAAATTATTTTTTTAAACTGTCCGCCTTCACCGAGCGCCTGCTCGCGTTCTACGACGCGAATCCCGATTTCATTCAGCCCGAGATCCGCCGCAACGAAGTGCTCGCGTTCGTGAAACAGGGCCTCTCCGACCTTTCCATCACCCGCACCAGCATCAAATGGGGAATTCCCGTCGAGGCCGATCCTCGCCATGTTTTCTATGTCTGGTTCGATGCTCTGACGACTTACATCAGCGCCGTTGAAAACGACAATCTCTGGCCGGCCGATCTCCACCTCATCGGCAAAGAAATCCTCCGCTTTCATTGCGTGTTCTGGCCCGCATTTCTGATGGCCGCGGGTTGGGAATTGCCGAAGAAAGTCTTCGCCCACGGCTGGCTTTTGTTCGAAGAGAACAAGATGAGTAAGTCGCGCGGCAACATCGTTCGCCCCGGCCCGATTGCAGAGGTGATGGGCGTGGATGCACTCCGTTATTTCCTGCTCCGCGAAATCGTTTTCGGCCAGGATGGCAGCTTCAGTTTCGACGCGCTCGTCGGCCGCTATAACTCGGACCTTGCGAACGGTCTCGGCAATCTCGCCAGCCGCACGCTCAATATGATCCAGCAGTATCGGGGTGGCATCGTGCCCGGCTCCGAAGGCGATCCGGCGATCTCTCAGCTGGCAGACAAAGCCGTTGGCTCCGCCGTCGCGGCCTACAACGCCTTCAACTTTTCACAAGCGCTCGAGCACGCTTGGACCATCATCTCTGCCGTTGATAAGTACATCGTGGAGCGCGCGCCCTGGAAGCTTGCGAAAGAGCAATCAGGCCAGGCACAGACAATCCTCGACGACACGCTCTATAGTGCGGCGGAAGCTCTGCGCATCGTCTGCGGCGTGGTGAGTCCTGTGCTCCCGCACGCAGCCGAAGCGATCTGGCATCAGCTCGGCTTTACGCAACCTGTGTCGAACGTCCGTGCCGAGGATCTCACCTGGGGGCGCTTGCAGCTCGGCCAGAAAATCGGCGAAATCGCGCCCGTGTTTCCGCGGCTCGATGTGAAGGCAACTGTTGAAAAAATGCAGGACCTCGAAACGGCCGAGAAAGAGCGCCAGGCCGGTCTTCTCGGAAACAAGCCCGGGCCGCCGATACCCGCAGCGCCCGAAAGCGCATCTGTGGCCGCGAATAACTTCATCTCCATCGACGATTTCTCGAAACTCGATCTTCGCGTCGGCGAGGTCAAGCAGGCCCAACCTGTGAAAGGCGCCGACAAGCTTCTCCATCTCACGGTCGACATCGGCGAGCCGCAGCCCCGCACTATAGTCGCGGGGATCGCGCTTGCTTACAAACCCGAGCAGCTCGTGGGGCGAAAGGTTGTCATCGTCGCGAACCTAGAGCCCCGCAAGCTCCGCGGCCTGGTTTCGCAAGGAATGATCGTCGCCGCCAGCCTCGCAGATGGCGCTCCCGTTCTCGCGGGCTTCCATGAAGACGTGCCTGTGGGCGCTCGGCTGAAGTAGCGCTCAACCGTGCAGCTGGTCGACTCGCACTGCCATCTCGACGATCCGCAATTCGATACCGACTGCGATGAAGTCATTCGCCGCGCCCGCGAAGCCGGCTTGAAATACATCCTGTCGATCGGCACCGGCAACGGTCCGCCTGATCTTTCATGCGCTATTCGTCTTGCCGAGGAGCACGAGTCCATCTACGCCACAGTCGGCATTCATCCGAACGACGCGCCGAAAGCCACAGCCGGCACATTTGAAGAGGTAGCCCGACTGCTGAAGCACCCCAAAGTCAAAGCTCTCGGCGAGATCGGTCTCGATTATCACTGGGGCGTCCCGAAAGAAGCACAGCTTCCCGTGTTCCGGAATCAACTCGACCTTGCGGCCGCTGCTCGCATCCCGGTTATCATTCATACGCGCGATGCCTGGTGTGACACGCTCAACATGCTTCGCCGGCATTGGGCGTCGACGGGATTGCCTTGCATCATGCATTGCTTTACCGGGAATCCGAAACAAGCGCGCGAATGTCTCGATCTCGGTTTTTATCTCGCCTTTGGCGGCGTTACGACGTTTCCGAAGGCGGCCGAGGTCCGCGAAGCCGCGCGCATGGTTCCGCTCGATAGACTCCTGCTCGAGACTGATTCGCCTTACCTCGCGCCCATCCCGCACCGGGGCAAACGGAACGAACCGGCATTTGTCACTCATACGGCGCACACCATTGCGCAACTTCGCGGCATCTCTGTGGAAGAACTCGCCGCGCACACGACGGCCAACTTCGAACGCGTGTTCAGCATTGCTGAGCTCCCAGGGAACTGAGCCGCGCCGCTACA
>JAFAQG010000750.1 GCA_019246575.1 Acidobacteriaceae bacterium | reverse complement strand
GCGGAGGCTGACATGATCCTGCTATGGCTGATTCTGATTCCGCTAATTGCAGGCGTTCTGGCCCTCGTGGTATCGCACTGGCGCCCGCTTTGGTCACGCTGCATCGCACTCATCGCACTGAGTGTGGATTTAGTTTTGACGGCCGCGCTTTGGACCACAGCACCACATTCGCGCTGGTTCGCAGAGCTGGACCACCCGTGGATCCCCCAGCTTGGGATTCGATTCCATCTCGCGATCGATGGACTCAGCGTGGCGTTGCTGCTGCTGACCTTTTTTCTCGGATTGATGTCGATTCTGGCATCCTGGACCGAGATTCAGGAGCGCGTCGGCTTCTTTCATTTCAATCTGCTTTGGGTGCTGGCGGGCATCACGGGCGTGTTTCTCACGGTCGATCTGTTCCTTTTTTATCTGTTTTGGGAGCTGATGCTCGTACCGATGTACTTCCTGATCGGTATCTGGGGGCACGGCCGGAAGATCTATGCCGCTATCAAGTTCTTCCTGTTTACGCAAGTGAGCGGCTTGCTCATGCTGGCGGCCATCATCGCCCTCGCGATTGTGCATGAGCAGAATACCGGCAGTTACAGCTTCGACTTCGACGCGCTGCGCGGATTACCGCTTTCGGCAACGACGGCGCTCCTGCTGATGCTCGGGTTTTTCGCCGCATTCGCGGTCAAGCTGCCGGTGGTCCCGGTTCACACGTGGCTGCCCGACGCGCACACCGAAGCGCCGACGGCCGGAAGCGTTGTTTTGGCTGGATTGCTGTTAAAAACGGGAGCTTACGGCTTGATCCGGTTCGTCCTTCCGCTGTTTCCAACGCCTGTGCATGAGCTTGCACCCGTCATGATGACTCTCGGCGTAATTGGCGTCCTGTACGGCGCGTTTATGGCGCTGGCGCAGCGCGATCTGAAACGCCTCGTCGCTTATACGAGCGTCAGTCACATGGGGTTCGTGTTGATCGGGATTTTCGCGGGGAATGAGACAGCGTTGACGGGTGCCTACATACAGATGATCAGCCACGGCCTGAGCACCGGTGCGTTGTTCATCGTAGCCGGAGCGCTACAACACCGAATGCACACGCGAGAGATTCCTCGCATGGGAGGGCTGTGGGAGACGATGCCCAATTTGAGCGGAGCAGGCCTCTTCTTTGTTATGGCTTCGGCCGGATTGCCGGGCTTAGGCGATTTTGTCGGCGAGTTCCTGGTGCTGCTCGGGGCCTTCCGCGCGAACGTCAGCCTGACCTGCATCGCAACGCTTGGGATTATTGCAGCAACTCTTTACGGCTTAAAGATTAGCGCCCAGGTGTTCCAGGGGCCGAACCGGCACGGCTGGCACCTGCCGGATTTATTTCCTCGCGAATGGGTGATCGCCGGATCCATGATGGTCTGCCTCTTATGGCTCGGTCTGTATCCCCAATCGTTCATCCGGCTGTTTCAACCCGCGTCGGCAGCCTCGGTCCAGAACATTGCGTCGGTCCGTCCGGCTTGGAGATGAATCGATGAAGAGCTCTGTACTCCTGGCCTCTCTGCCACTCATCGTTGCAGCGACGACGTCCGTTGTCGTGATGCTCGCGATCGCTATCAAACGGAATCATGCAGGCACGGCAACGCTCTCGCTTGCGGGACTGGTTGCGGCATTTGCCAGCTTGTGGCCGGCGTCGTCGGCAGTGCCCGCACAAATCGGTCCGTTGCTGAGCATAGATAAGTACGCGCTCATCTACATGGGCCTCATACTGGCAGCAAGCGCCGCCGTCGTTCTGCTGTCGTTTTCGTATCTCGACCGCCGCCCCGAACAGAAGGAAGAATTCTACGTATTGCTGATTCTGGCAACGATCGGCTCCATGGTGCTGACGGCGAGTACGCATGTCGCGACACTCTTCCTCGGGCTGGAGCTATTGAGCGTTTCCTTGTACGCGCTTATCGCGTATCCTCGCGTCGAGAAACTTCCGCTCGAAGCAGGCATCAAGTATCTTGTCCTGGCTGCTTCCTCGTCGGCTTTTCTGCTGTTCGGCCTCGCGCTGATGTATGTGGCAACAGGTTCGATGGATTTCGGTGCGATCGCCGATATCGGCGGTGGCGCGGCTGCACGGTTCGCTTACGCCGCTGCCGTTGTCCTCGTCTTAACCGGTATCGGTTTCAAACTGGCTGTCGTGCCGTTCCATTTATGGACACCCGACGTGTATCAGGGAGCGCCGCTTCCTGTCACAGCATTTGTGGCGACTGTTTCGAAAGGCGGCGTCTTTGCGTTTCTGCTGCGCTGGGTCCGCGCGGCTGGACAGACCGCGACGCCGCTGCTGATCGTTCTTGGAATCATCGCAGTCGCCTCCATGTTGGCCGGCAACTTGCTCGCGCTGCGACAGACAAACATGAAGCGCCTTCTGGCGTATTCGTCCATTGCGCACATGGGTTATTTCCTGGTAGCTGCGATCGCCGGAGGCGCGATGGGGAGTGCCGCCGCGACTTATTACCTCATGGCATACATCGTGACAATACTCGGCGCATTCGGATCACTGCTCGTACTTACAAGCGAAACACGGGAAACAGAAACATTCGACGATGTGCGCGGGCTCTTCTGGAGCCGGCCGGTCGCGGCTTCGATATTTACGGCGATGATTCTGTCGCTTGCCGGGATACCGTTGACCGCGGGCTTTCTCGGGAAATTCTTTGTGTTCGCCGCAGGTGCATCGGTTGCGGCGTGGTGGCTGGTGATGGTTCTGATCGTCAGCAGCACAATCGGGCTCGTGTACTACTTACGCGTAATCGTCGCGATGTTTACGGCTCCGGACGCTGAAACGGCTCGCGAGGACACAGCTAGCGCCGGTTTCGGCTCCAGCCTCGTCCTGGGAGCGCTGACAATCGCGCTCTTTATTCTCGGCGTTTATCCCGGGCCGTTATGGGACACGATTCGGGCGGCAGCGGCCAACTTGGGATCGGGCGGGGCTCCGGGCCAACCATAAAGAGCGAGCATGTAAGTTCCACATCTCTGCTCGTCGCTGACTTAGTACACTGGCGCTAAGTTGGGAAGGAGCAAGGGTCAAATGAAATTTAGGCATCTCCGCTCTCACACCGCGGCGCTCATCCCCGCGATTCTTATAGGCTTTCATGTCCATGCTCAAACCACGGCGGGGCGCTTTTCGGGAACCGTGCTGGATCCTAGTGGTGCGCGGGTCCCGCAGACAACGGTAGCTGCTCTCAACAAAGAGACAGGCCAGAAGGTTGTTGAGACTACTAATTCGAGCGGCTACTTCGTTCTGTATCCGCTTCTTCCGGCCGTGTATGACATCACGGCCCAGAAACAGGGATTCAGCACGTTCGTCATCTCGGATGAGAGATCAATGTCTCGGAATCGGTTCCCCGCAGAATCACATTGGAGGTCGGAGCTGTCAATCAGAGCATCTCCGTTAACGCCGAAGCCGCGGATATTCTCACCGATTCGCCTTCGATTTCGGCGACCATCGTTCGGAAGCAGATTGAAGATCTGCCCCGTTAAGCCCAAAATTCTGCTGAAACAGACGGAAATGGCGGGTTTCACGGAGGACGATTGGCCGCATCACTCCGAGCGTCACTTTAAGCCTGGGCGTGCGTTACGAGCTGTTTCTCAAGCCGTATAAAGACCGCACATCCGGACGGGTATTGCTAAGCCCACCCGCGCTCGTGCAACTCGAACGCAGCATCAGAATCGAATTTCTCAACAAAAGTGAAGATGCGCGAATCATCAATGCTGCGATTAAGCTCGTAACAAAGGCAGCCGGGCTCATTGCGCGTTGGTTCGATAAAGCTGCAGAGACTTTGTAAGACTTCCTCCTTTTTGCCTTGCTTTGCAATGAGACGGGCAATTACGATGACTCTATTTTCATCCGTCTGAGTCGAATAGGGCATCGACCTGCCTTCAACTGCTTAGCCTCGAGGCGCCCAGCGAACAGAATGCGCTTGTGGAAATACTTTCATTGGCAATCTTGGTTCTTGAGCACCAACCAGAATACCGCGGCTGTTCGAGCGCTGAGAATCGCATCCCGGAGAGTTTCGCTCCCTCCGCCGTACCGGCCAGCCTGCATTACCGGAAGCCCGAGACTGAGCGAGTCCGGACTTAATGGTCCGGACTAGCTCCCCTGTGACGGGCGATCCGGAAAGTGGCAGGTTACAAGCCTAAGATTTGTTCGTTAGCAGTGTCAACTCCGGTTGAAAATTCCCCAGCCCCTGCGAGGTGGTGGTTGACAGTTCCGGCTACCTGCTGCACCGTGACAAACGGCTGGTGAAGCGGAGGCGAGCAATGCCAGGAGTGCAACTCGCCGAGGAATAGCCGGTCGCAGACTCATCAAGACGATGGGGCCGGGGGCGAAGACAGTGACGACTCCGCCCTTGGCACAAAGGCAACCCATCGGATTGATAGATCTGCTTATGCCTTGAAAAACTCATAACGTACTCTTCCGTTTACCGCGACCGTTCGGAGCGGCAGCAGGTGGAATCGGCAACTCCGGCGTCGGCTGCTGATCTTCCGGCCGCGGCAACAGTCCCGCACGGGCGCCGATCTTTCAAGCGATAACTTTCCCCACGAATGTTGATGGTGGTCGAGTGATGCAGTAAGCGGTCGAGAATCGCCGTCGCGATGATTGGGTCGCCGAAGATCGATCCCCAATCGCCGTAGCTTTTATTACTGGTTAAGATGATGCTGCCTCGCAGTATTCATTGTTCGCCGGGCGAGTCAGCGGGGCCACGCTGCGCGCCAACCAACTACGGCTGTATCTTTCGGCTGCCGCTTATGTGCTGATGAGCGCCTTCCGCCGGCTCGCGCTTTCCGGCACGGCCTGGGTGCGGGCGCAATGCGAGACCATCCGCTCCCAGCTGCTCCGCATCGGCGCTCAGGTGCGCATCACGGCGCGTAAGGTCTGGATCTCGATCGCCAGCAGCTATCCCCACTGGCGTGTCTTCGTGCACGCCTATCAGCAGTTGCGCTGCTGAATCGAACGCGCAGTCTAGTTGTTTGACAACTTTGCGTCCGCAAACGGCAGTTTGAGGGCGGAGCTTTGCCCGAAAACGCCGTCGTGCTGCGTTTTGCCCTATCTTTCGGATCGTACCGTTCTCTGTTTCAATGCTGCCGGCCAAAGTTCGGATTAACTCGTCACTGGTGAGATATCCGGGCTAGCCATGTACTCCTTCGACAATGCTTCGAAAACTCGAATGAGTTCTTCGACGTTGAGTTTCGCTTTCGGGCTGAGCCGCAACGCGCTTAAGATGCGTCGATACTGGTGATCTCTCACCTGTTCGCGTACGCTCTGGAAACGGCCGCGCAAATCAACGAGAAGATCCCGTAGATACTGCGGGCTTTACCGAGTTCAATGGCCTCCGGTTCACCAGAATGTGCCGCGAGAACACAGCGAGGTACGCGCTGCTTCCGAGGACCCTTTCCATTTGCCGGAATCGGTGTGCGCGCTCATCCGCAGATTTCCGTCTGAGATCGATGTCGCGTGAATTCTGGGCGTCAAGGACGGATTACCTTCACGAGATTCGCAAACAGCACGGCCCACCGGTAGGGACGTACCGCGGGAACAACACCACGTTCACTTACAAGGTCCCGGCGAGTGCTTTTGTTGCGGGACGAACACGATGGTCATCGGCGTCATCAGTGGATCGGGAGAAAGCGGCTTCCTTAGCGCGGGTTACAGCTACGATGCCGTCGAGTTGGATTACTAATACCGCCTGAGTTTCGCCGGTTCCCAGGAGAACCGAACGTCGTTGTTCCTTTCCTACCCTGCCTCCCTCCCTGGCATGCGTTAGCCTGTCACGGACCGTCTTAAGTGTGCGCGTCCGTGCGACCGCCTGTTGTTCGCTGCGGTACACCGCCGGGCGAAACGGTTACACCTGTTACGATGAGGTTCTAAAGCGAGTTCGCCCGCCACTGCTGCGGCCATGGCTGAGAAAGCGGTTCCGGAATAATGCTGCGCACGACGTCCGGCATTCTGACAGAGATTGTCCATCATAAAAAAGAAGAAGTTGCCGGACTGCATGAGCGTGCGGCGATGCTCGAGCAGGAAGCGTACGACCGCAAATCGCCGGTTCGTCCTTTTGTCGGGGCGCTCGAGCGCCACACGCCGGCGATTATCGCGGAGATCAAGAAAGCATCCCCAAGTAGAGGCGTTCTGCAGCCGGATTTTCATCCGGCTTTAATTGCCCACTCCTATGAAGAAGGCGCGGCGGCATGTTTGTCCGTGCTCACCGATAAGCAGTACTTCCAGGGTTCGCTGCACGATCTCGAAGCGGCGCGCGCAGCCGTGAGTTTGCCGGTGCTGCGCAAAGATTTCACGATAGACCGGCTGCAGATCTTCGAGGCGGCCGCGCATGGGGCCGATGCAATTTTGCTGATCGCGGCAATCCTCGATACGGCTGACTTGACGGGGTTTCGCGAACTCGCGTCCTCGCTGGGCATGGCTGCACTCGTCGAGGTTCACGATTCTGAAGA
>JAFAQG010000373.1 GCA_019246575.1 Acidobacteriaceae bacterium | reverse complement strand
TTTGTTGGCCAATACGTGGCATGCGTAGCAGGCCTTGTGCACGTCTTCGCCGTCAGGTTTGCCGTTAGTGAATTGTGCGAACCCCCATCCGCCGGTCGAGGCGTATTTTGTTGAATCCTTGACCATGAACTGCACATTAGTTGCGGGCCCAGCGACGAAAGATTCATCCAGGAGCTTTTGAAGTGCATCCGGGCTCAATCGTTTTGCAAGAATTGTGCTGAAGGCCCGGTTGTTTTCCTCGGAGATGGCCTGATTCCAGGCGAGCCGCGCAATGATTGCTCCGTCGGGGAACGGATTTGTTCCGTCCCGAAACGCGCGGGTTGCTACGTCATTCCCAAGTTTGGCGCGCATATCATTCAGAGGCGCTCCCACGCGAGCCACGGAAATCAGTGTCCAGTCACGATACCCCGGAGGTATCTTGATTCCGTAGATCGGAGCAGCCTCTTGGTCGATCTGCGCCGACGCGGTCCGTGTAACGGCGACAATTCCTACCAGCGCGCCGATCGCTGCTATTGCAAAAACAGTCCTGCTCATAAACATCTCCTTCAACTGACCCATCGATTCCAGAGCGGCGATTCTTGGCCGCACGACTTGGCCACCATAGCGTCGCGCGCCAATCGAGCCAATTCTGTCTCGGTTTCGCACCGGTTCGTGTTTTCAACAGACTTGCGCGAAACGAGAGCCAATTGTGACCGTCAATATTGTGCGCTGGCGGAACGGGTCTCCTGGTGTCCCCGCTCCACATTCCGCAAAGCCTCTCCCACCAGCTCGCTAGCTCGTTCTACATCGCTCTCAGCGATATCGAGGTAAAACACCGCTCGAACAGCGTTAGGTCCCGAAGGCAACATGTGTACTCCAACGCGGTGAGCCTCATCGACAAACGCGCCCGCGGCGACGCCCCTCAATCGGAAACGGACGATATTCGTCTCGACCGTTGCGGGAACGATATCGATTTCGGGATAAGAAGCGATCATTCGTGCAAAAGCCGCTGCGCGGTTATGGACCTCGTTCAAACGGCTGCGATGATGTTCGAGCGCGTAAAGCGCGCCCGCGGCGATGATTCCGGCCTGACGAAAACCGCCGCCAAACTGTTGTTTGAACCGTCGTGCCCGTGCAACGAAGGCCTTCGGGGCGGCCAAGCAGGACCCGACCGGCGCCCCCAGAGCTTTTGAGAAACAGACGCTGACGGTGTCAAATGCTGCCGCATAGCGTGCCTCCGTGATCCCGGTCTTTGCGGAAGCGTGCCAGAGACGCGCTCCGTCAAGATGAACGGCTAGTCCATGCCCACGGGCCACTTCTGCGACGGCTTCCATTTGTTCCAAGGGCCAGATCGAACCACCCCCAATATTATGGGTGTTCTCGACGCAGAGGAGTTTTACCGGCGCGGGAATGGTGGCGGGAAAAAACGGATGCGGCATCCCCAGAGCGGCAATCACATCTTCGGGTGTGAAGATACCACGGACGCCGGGAAGCAGACGGGGCAGGACACCGGACATAGACGCAGGGGCGCCGCCCTCCAGGAGGTAGACGTGGGCGTTCTGGTCAAAGAGGACCGCGTCGCCAGGTTCGGTATGCGCCCGGATAGCGACCTGATTGGTCATCGTGCCCGTCACCATATAGACTGCGTCCTCTTTGCCGAGCAACGCAGCGGTTTTCTCTTCCAGCAGCCGCACTGTTGGGTCATCGCTGTAAACGTCATCGCCGACGGGCGCTTCCGCCATGGCACGCCGCATGTCTTCCGTGGGACGGCTGCAGGTATCGCTACGAAGATCGATCATTAGAACGTCCTCCACTTGGAGCTCCAGCCGATGCTGATTTGTTTCCTTTTACGGCGTTTGCGGTTGCCCAGAGCGAACCTGGATTCACCCGTCTCGGATGCAGGGCCAACATGCCCTCGTAAAGATCCATCACGGTCGATGTGCTCGCCGCGACCTGGTTGAAATCGCGGATGTAGGCGCGAGTCTCTCCGATATGCCTAGGAGAGCTATCCGGTTCAAGCACGCCATGCCCAGCTACAACGGCTTTCGGACCTAGAGCCTCGATTTTATCGAGCGCGCGGAGCCACTCGCCGCGAGCCTCGTCGTCGCATTCGGCGAGATAAGGATGCGTGTTGTTGTAGACAGCGTCGCCGGATACGACCAGACCTATCGAAGGAACGTAAAGGGCAGTGGAATTTGCCGCATCAGTATGACCAAGTTCGACCACCTTCAGCTCTTCTCCCTCGAGAGAGAGAGTGCCGCCTTCAAGAATCTCCGGCGCTGCCAACTGCGACGGTACCTGGCCCGGGAAGCGCGGTTCCCAAAAGGTTTTTATGAATCCTGGGTCTATCTGCTTTTGCATTCCAGCAACGCTGGAAGCGGTAGCAAACGCTCTTGCATTAGGGAACCTGTCGAGCAGAAGTTTAAGACCGAAGAAATGGTCACCATGCGCATGAGTAACGTAAATGGCAGTGAGGTTCTTGCCGCTTGTGGCGACCCAGTCTACAAGCTCGTTCGAATGTTCAATAGACAAAAAGGTATCGACCAGGACCGCGTCATGTTCGCCGTAAATAAGCGTAACCGTGTTCGCTACCCAGGCGAGATCCTCTTTGCCAGGCGGCAGGCCTTTGGTCGAGCTACCGCGCTTCTTGGTCAGGAGCTTCCAGTTCAGTTTTGGCATCACTCTCTCCTCTCTCGGTATGCGCTTCCAACGTGACGCAATTGGCGAGGCATCTGATTGACCATCATGAAATGAATTGAAAAGAAAAGGAACTTCCCGCAGAAGCCGGGGCCAGGCGGTTCAGCGTTTTGCTGACGGCTCGTCATTTTGCCGTGCATGCGGCAGCTGATCGACACGGCAACTCCTTCCGCCATAACGGTTTAAGAATGGCGTTGGTAGTGCAGGTCGTATTCTCGCCTGGAAGTCGCAACCAGCTTCTGGCAAGCGATTAGGATCAATCGGGAGAATTACGATGTCGAACAAACCATCTGTACTGATAACAGGAGCGTCAACCGGAATAGGCGCGGTATACGCCGACCGCTTCGCCAAACGCGGTCACGATCT
>JAFAQG010000294.1 GCA_019246575.1 Acidobacteriaceae bacterium | reverse complement strand
GAGGAGTGGCAGGACGTAGTTGCCAATATGGTCCGTCGCGGGGCTCCAGCATCGCGCGACGATATTCCGCGAATAGTGCAATATCTTTCGACTCATTTCGCCGCGGCCCCCAGCGCAAAGAAGCCACCTGCGATGCTTCCAAAGAGGCGGTTGATCGTTACGGAATCCGGCCTCAGACAGCAAATCCCCGGCGAAACGGATTGGCAGACGTTCGGACACGACCCCGGCGCGATACGTTATTCGCCACTGGCGCAGATTAACGTTCAAAACGTAGCTAAGCTTGCTCCGGCCTGGAAATTCGATACCGGCGAAAAGGGGCGACCGTTTGAGATGACTCCCCTGGTCGTGAACAACATCATGTACGTGGTGACGCCAAGCCAGCACATCCTTGCGCTCGAGCCCGAAACGGGGCGTGAAATCTGGAATTATGACGCACACGGGGGCAAAGGCAGTGTGGGCCGCGGCGTCTCATTTTGGCCGGGAGATAAGAACATCGCGCCGAGGATTCTGTTTGGAACCGACGGAGCGCAACTGATTGCTCTGGACGCGGACAACGGGCAGCCTGCAAAGGACTTTGGTGATAACGGTATCGTAAATCTCGGCGCTGGGCGGAAGGACCGGTACCCGCGAGCGCGGTATGCAATTACTTCACCGCCCGCCGTTTATCGCGATCTGGTGATCGTCGGGCCCGAAACCCCCGAAGGTCCGAGCGTGGGGCCTCCAGGCGACGCGCGGGCCTTTGATATCAAAACGGGTAAACTCGTCTGGACATTTAACACGCTGCAGCATTCAAACGAATCGGGTGAATCCACTTGGGGCACGGATGGCGGGAAGAACCGCGCCGGGCCGAGTCTATGGGGGTTCATCACCGTCGATGTGCAGAATAATTTACTCTTTCTCCCGACTGGTAATCCTGCCGATAATTTTTATGGCGCTGACCGCCCTGGAGAGAATCTCTATGCTAACTGCGTGATTGCCGTTGATCCCGAGACGGGCAATCTCCGATGGTTCACTCAACTTGTTCACCACGACATCTTCGACTACGATGTTGCCGCCCCGCCGGCGCTGATCACAGTCATGCGGAAGGGACATGCAATACCTGCGGTCGCCGAGATCACGAAGATGGGACTCCTGTTCATCCTGGACAGGATGACCGGCACTCCTCTGTTCGGGGTAGAGGAACGGCCTGTCCCGGTCAGCGATGTACCTGGAGAAAAGAGTTGGCGGACTCAGCCCTTTCCTCTAAAGCCACCTCCTTTGGCGCGTAACAGTGTATCTAGATCGGAGCTGAGCAGACTTTCGGCTGAGACCACAACATTCTGTGCGGATCTGCTCGATAAGTACCCCAATGCCGGGCCGTACACGCCCTTTTTGCTAAACGGCTCGACCTTATTCCCTTCGACAATGGGCGGAGGGAATTGGGGCGGGATCGCATTCGATCCCAACCTCCACCTCATTTTCGTGAACACCAGCAGTATTGGATCGATCGGCAGGATGACGAAAGCTCCGACGGGGGCTCCCGTGAACGGCATCGGGGGCATGCCGTACATCAATGCCGGTGGGTATTCACGATTTGTCGATCAGAATCATTATCCTTGCAATCAGCCTCCCTGGGGCCAATTGACGGCCGTAAACGCAGACACGGGCGAGATCGCATGGCAAGTGCCTCTGGGCAGTTACGACGAATTGGAACGCCGCGGTGTGAAACAAACGGGCGCGGCAAATATCGGTGGACCGATTGCAAGTGCGGGTCAGTTGATCTTCATTGCGGCCACAAACGATTCGCATTTCCATGCCGTGGATTCGCGCACGGGGAAAGAGCTTTGGACCGGCAAACTGGACGCGCCAGGCGAGGCAACGCCGATCACATACCTTGGCCGGGACGGGAAACAGTATGTCGCGATCGCCTGCGGGAGTGCGGGTCACCTCCGTTCAGTCGGTCAGGATGATGAGGATACCGATGTGATCACCGCTTTCGCCCTTCCGTAACCTCGGTCTCGAGCGCTGTCGTGGCGTCTGCAAATTCTTTTCGCTGTTAAGCAAAGATCCGGCGTGAGCCTCAACTACAATGAAAAACGATTTGGCAGAAAGTGAAAAATACAACGAGTCGCTCGAAAGCTTTCTGTCCAGCTATGACGTCGGCGCAAAACTTCGCCGCCTTCGTCTGCGGAAGAAAATCGGGTTGGTCGATCTGGGGAAACATACAGGGTTATCGGCATCCTTGCTTTCGAAGCTGGAAAACGGAAAAGCGGTGCCGACGCTTTCAACACTGGCACGGATTGCGATGGTGTTTGACGTTGGTATCGAATACTTCTTCGACAGTCAGCGATCTCGCCGCATGTTTGTCATCACCAGGGCGAGGGAACGCCTACGTTTTCCGGATCGCGCGGACAATCCCGTGCCGGCTTACTTCTTCGAGGTGCTTGCGTTTGGTGCCAAAGAAAAGCGACTGTCTGCCTATCTCGCAGAGTTCCCGCCGCACAAGGAAGAGGAACTTCGAGACCATTTCCATGAAGGCTGGGAACTCGTGCACGTGCTCTCTGGCAGTCTGGCCATTCGCTTTGAATCCGAAGAACATCTGCTGGAAAGCGGTGACAGTGTTTACTTCGATGCGCTCGAGCCGCATGCGTATCGCGGCGATTCCGATCCGCCGGCGCAAGCAATCGTAGTGACGACACGCCCGCAGATGTAGTACGGTGTCATTCACTCCTCGCTTCAGAAAACGTTTCTACTCTGGATCCCGGGATCGTGCCCTGTCACCGAAGCGCTTCGCAAAGCGCTGCACTGACATCCGGATACTGGAACCTGAATCCGTGTTGTTGGGCGCGTTCTGGCACGACGCGAGCACTGTGAAACATATACTCGGCAACTTCGCCCATTGCGATTTTAAGGGCGATCTTCGGGACCGAGGCGAATGCGGGACGACGAACAACTTTCGCAAGCTGATCCGTGAACTCGGCGTTCGTGACTGGGCCAGGAGCGCTACCGTTCAGCGTCGAGTCCACGGTGGGCTCGTTAACGGCGAAGATAAACAGACGGACTAAGTCATCAAGGTAGATCCAGGACATCCACTGGCGACCGCTGCCGAGCTTACCGCCCAGACCGAGACGAAACGGAGCGGCCATTTGTTTCAATGCTCCGCCATTTGGTCCGAGCACGACGGCAATGCGGACGGGAACCACGCGGAGTCCGAACTCGCGCCCACGTGTCGCTTCACGCTC
>JAFAQG010000283.1 GCA_019246575.1 Acidobacteriaceae bacterium | reverse complement strand
CATCCTGATTCTGTGGTTCGCCGGCGCTTCCGCCATGGCCGGCCTTTTGCATCTCGTTCCGCGTTACCTGCCGCGGGTGGGCATGGCGCCGCACTGGCTCGCGTACGGCCGGCCGCTCGTGATTCTGTTGTTCGCTTTCGATGTCATCATCACCCTGGTGTTTAAGGCCGATGTCGATGCGCAAGGCGGTGCGTATGCGACGGGAGTTCTGGTCCTTATCTCCTCGGCGGCAGTCGCCTCAGCCATTTCGCTGTGGAAAGAGAATCTGTATCGTGAAGGCCTTTACTGCTGGATCGTAGTCGTTGTGTTCGCTTACACAACGGTCGTCAACATCTACGAACGCACCGACGGTATCAAAATCGCGGCCTGCTTCATTCTCTTCATTCTCATCGTCAGCGGAATCAGCCGTTACATGCGGGCAACGGAGCTACGCGTCGAAGGACACCGCTTCTGCGATGCGATGTCGGAGCACTTGTGGAATGAAATGGTTCAGAAAAAAGTGAACCTCGTACCGGTGAGCAGTCTGCACGCGGACATTCGCGCGAGTTACGCGAACCAGATCCGGCACTATTACAACGTGCAAGGCCCGCTGGCATTTGTTCACGTACTGCTGCTCGACAACCGTAGCGAATTTCTCTCGCCGATCGAGATCACGGTCACGTGCGAAAACGGCGAATACCTGGTCAAAGCGTCGCAGGCAGTCGCGCGGGCGAACGCCATAGCCTACTTGACGGAATTACTTCATCCCGCCGCTGTCTTCCTGCGTCTCACACGTCAGAACCCGATGCGGCAATCATTCCGATATCTGTTGCTCGGAGAGGGCGAAACCGGTCTGATGGTGTATTCGATACTGCAGCGCTACTGGGAGATCATGCGGCGCACTGCCATACAGCGGCCCTGCGTGTTTCTGATGAGCGATTGATTATACATTCGAATGCGCTGCCGCGGATGATGAGGCTGCGGAATCGCTGGCGGTTTCGAGCCAGCGTCGCATTTCATGGCGGGGTACTGCGCCGGTCTGTTGGAACACGGGCCGGCCCTCGCGAAAGACGATGAAGGTGGGAATGCTCTGAATACGGAAACGCGCCGCAAGCTGGCGCTGCGCTTCGGTATCGACTTTCAAAATCAGGGCGTGACCCGCCATCTCTCGGGCGACGGCCTCTACTTCGGGAGCAACGGCGCGGCATGGACCGCACCAGGAAGCCCAGAAATCGGCCAGCACGGGAACCCGCGCTTCGCGCACAACTTCGTCGAATAGGGTAGTATCCGCATTAATGGGTTCGGCTGCGGGAGGGAGCGGCGCTTTGCACGACCCGCAGCGTCCTACGTCCGCCAAGTGCCTGGCGGGAATGCGATTGTGGACGCCGCACGAACTGCATACCCGAGTCATGGTATAGCCCATCGCCGGTCCGGGTATTCGCGGGACTCAGGCCGAAGCGGTTGAGGCGCGGCGTTGGCGTTCGGCTTCCAATTCGCGTCTTGCGCGCTCCCAATCTACTTCGGGCGAACCCTCGGGGCAGCCGCGCTCGTGCCAGCAGCGGTATGCTCGGGCTGCAATCTCTCTGTCATCGAGCGTATGCCCGCCACCGCCGCCTTCAAATGCCGCCTGTTGGTGACCGCCACCGCCGCCTTCGAAGGCAGCCCTCGGACCCGCGCCCGGCGTTTCCGTGGTCAGTCCGGACGGACTCTGTCCGGAAGCGGTATCGCTTCGTGGCGTAAATCCGGTCCCGCGTGCTCCCGGCACTACGTTCGGTGCCGGGGATCCGCCACTTTGGGCGGGCGTTTTGAACGTCGAGCCTGCTCCCGCGCCCGCACCGGAAACGACGCCGGAGGTGTCCACGCCTCTCGAGCCCACAGACAGATTCGCGTCACGAGCGATCGTGTCGTTGATACTCATTCCGGCGCTGGCCCTTCTCATGCGCTCTTCGCGTTGCGCTTCCGAAAGAGAAGCGTCTTCGGCATCCCCGGTTTCACCCGGACGCTTCACCGGCAGCTCATTCAGCTTGGGATCGATCATTCTTGCCCTCCACCGAGCCCTGCCCTCTAAGCCCGGGCGAGGCTCCATCTGTTGGACAAAACTGAGCGCAAAACGTAGACGAAAAGAATCGCTTTCCCATTTCCTTTGCACCGTATAGTACTTTCGACGTGGTGCTACCGAATGGCAAACGGGCGCAACGTCGAACGAGCGTGCGAGGGGCGAATGGCCGTGACAATCTCAGCGGCGGGCATAATCGAAGAGGGCAGGCACCCATGTACTCGGATAGGAAAGAGAGCGACCGTGAGCATCACACTTTGGTATATACGGCCAGGTTAGGAATTGTGATCGCGTTGGTATGGCTGCTTGTTGCTAGCGGCGCAGTCTTAGGCAATGCGGCTGCTCTCGGTGCAACTCAGCAGACTGTACGGCCCCACAAGCCATTCACTTGGCGCGGCGAGGTCCAGACCTACGAACCAGCCAAACTCATTACCATCCGCAAACTCAAGACACAGGAAACAAAGTTCGATTTGACGAAAGATAGTGTAACTTACACGATCGACGCCGGAGTTCGGAGGGGGAGCAGAGTCGAGGTCACGGAGGAAGATCTCGGAAACGGGAAACGCC
>JAFAQG010000175.1 GCA_019246575.1 Acidobacteriaceae bacterium | reverse complement strand
GTCGGAAGCGGTACGCTCTCTTGCGCGTAATCGAGCGCCCTCTGCCAGGAAAAGTTCGCCAGCAGCGAATAGAATCCCCCAAAGCGCTTCGATGCCTGCACCTGGAAGGCGTTGTAGTTGCTGCTCGTGCAGTCGCATTTATCATTGATGGGCTGAGGCAAACCGTAGCGAAGGTATAGCGGTCGGCGTGTCAGCAGCGGACCGGGCCCCGGCGGCGCATCATTCAAGGCAAAACCGCCGTTCAAGTGCCGGCCAACGTTGCCGACGTACCCAAGGGAAACCGTAAGTTGCGAAACCAGCTCGCGCTGTACCGTGAAGTTCCATTGCTCTGAGTACGGAATTTTTTGATTGGCTGGAATGTATGGCGTACTGATACCAGTCGGCAGCGGCAGCTGGCCGTTGGATGGAATCGTCGGAAATACAACGGCGGGCGGCGCCGTGGTGATCGGGAACACGGCGACAAACGGCGAAGTCTGTGTGATGTTCTGATTCACAATCGACGGGAAAATATCCGCAGCCAGGTTGTTGAAGGTCCACCCAAACGTTCCTTGCGAATATCCCCGCCCATAACCGGTACGCACCACGGTCTTCGAATCGGGCGCGTAAGCGATGCCGACCCGGGGTGAGAAGTTGAACCATTGCGTGTTTTGGTTAGCGTTCAGTGAGACGCCGCCGACACCGGGTATATACACGATGTTGGTCGTCACGTCGTAACGGCCGCCTTGGCCCGCGTGCAGCGAGTAATCCGGGAACCAGATGTCCCACCGCACCCCGAGATTCAGCGTCAGCTTGCTTGTGATCCGCCAGGTGTCCTGCACGAACGAATAGGACCGGTTTTGGCGGTCTTCCTGCGTCGTCGATTGTTGTTGGAACCGCGCAAAGGTCGATGGCAGACCCAGCAGGAAGGATGCCAGCGGATCGCCGCTGTTCGTATTCGCTGCGGAGGATGTCACGGAACCCGTGAAATTGTACACGCCCGCCCGATGGTTGTCGCTCGGCAGCCGCTGGTTCCAAGCCTGCTCCCACGTGCTGCCGAATCGAATGGTGTGATTGCCCGCGATTTTGGTCCAGTTATTGACGTAATCGATGACCGTCTCCCTCTCGTGCAGCGGACAGTTGCACGAATAGCCCATGAAGAGCGCGCCGCTCAGTTGCAGGTCGGGCAAGCCATTGGTGTCCGGCCGGCCATCGATGTTCAGCCCCGGGATGCCAACTGAATTCGCGAGTTGCGTCGTCTGGTCCGGCGCCGTGACGGTGACCCGATAGCGCGACATGCCGATTCGCACATCCGTCAACAGAGTCGGCCCGAACGTGTACGTTACATCTCCGCTGGCGTTCTGGTTCAGCGCATTCGAAAGTCCGGAAAAGCCCAATTGCGGGAATTGTGGACCGCCATACAATCCGAACGGACCCGGAGCGTTGATATCGGCGGTCAGGTAATCGTACCGGCCGAACGCGTGCAGCTTGTTACTACTGCTGAAGTAATCGCTGCGGATATCAAACTGATTAGTGTTGTAATTCTCGACTGTGCTTGCTGAATAATTATTCGCCGTCGCACTTACCGGAGTAAAGTTAGGCTGCGGAAGAACAGAGAGCAGCTTCGAGATAGGCTGCGGAATCAGGTTCGGCGGAATCATTGCCCCCGTGAAAACAGCTCGCCCCGTGCCGTCCGGGTTTCCCGTGAACGGGTTATAAATCGTAACACCGAGGTCGCTGAGGTTCCCGGTTCGCTCGGCTGCCGTGGGTACTCGCAGGGATTCGGATGCTCCATTCCTGCGATACGTCGCCTGGTAATCGCCGAAGAAAAAAAGCCTGTCTTTCTTGATAGGGCCGCCGACGGTGCCGCCGAACTGATTCCATCGCAACTCAGGAATGCCCCGGTGCGGAGGCGTCGGCGTGCCGGGCGCATGCAGACCCTGAGTGAATGGATCTCGCGCCTGAAAGAGATCGTTTTGCAGAAACTCGAATGCGCTGCCGTGAAAGTCGTTCGTGCCCGATTTGGTCTCGACGCTAATCACGGCGCCCGTGGCGTGATACTCGGCATCATAATTGCTCGTTTCCGCCGTAAACTCGGCCACCGAATCGATCGGCGGATTCACCATCGTGATCCCCAGGACCACGTCGTTGTTATTCATTCCGTCGAGCTGATAGTTCGTGTTCGCGAATAGCTGGCCGCCCGTGTTCACCAGCGTCGATTGCTGCGGGTTCTCGCTGGCGGCATGCTGATACGTGTTGATCACGGAGCCCGGCGTCAGCAGCGCAAGGTTAGTGAAGTTGCGGTTAGCAACCGGGAGCGACCCGATCTGCCCCGCTGTAAGATTGGTTTGCACGTCGGCCCGGTCCGTCTCAATTGCGGGCGGCGCGGCAGTGACGGTGACCTCCTGCGTCTCGGCACCCACCTGCAGCGATGCGTCCACGCGAGTCGATTGACTCACCGCGACCGCAACGTTCTGTTGAACGTACTTCTGAAAGCCCGTCTTGGTGATCGTGATTGTGTAGTTGCCGGGTTGAACATTCGTCTGCGTATAATTGCCCGAATCGTTCGTGGTGGTGTTATAAACCACACCCTGTGCAATGTTTTCGACGCGTACCGCCGCCCCGGGGACGGCGGCGCCCGTCGTATCGAGCACGGTACCGATGACTGTTCCTGAAACGGCGTTCTGGCCAAAAGACGGCGTTGCCATCCAGCCGAAAACGCAAAAACAAGCGAGCGCCGCACGGGCGCGAATTCGCTGGTAACGCATGACTAACCCCCTTGCCCGATTTTGCTCCCACATGCCGACCGAAGCAATAGTGTTTTTGCGAGACTCCCGCTTGTCCGTTCAATCGCTGACGGATACTCTAGTTTTGGGGGTCGAGCCATGCCGCGCCTTAGTCTTCAACACGCACCACTCATCCTTCTCGCGTCCGCCTTGGGTGGGGCGTCCGGCCTCTTCGGGCAGGTCATTCTCAGCGCTAATGGCGTGACAGATACTTATAGGCACATTGAAGACGTCCTCGCGTCGGGGCCCGAAACTCCCGATTGCAGCCATCCAGAGTTCGGGCCCCACATCACACAAGCGGTCGACGACTACCTGGGTAAATACGCTTTCGTCTTCAACATCCACGTGTACCCGGACAATGACCGGTGCATCAATTTCGATCGCCAGCGCGTCGAAATCAAAACGGAGGGAAACTCCAGCACGCCCGATTACCTGAAAGGCTTCCTAAACGACACTGTCACGTTCCGCTGGAAGTTCAAGCTTCCGGCCGGGTTTCAGCCGGCCACCAGCTTTACGCATATTCACCAGATCAAGCCCTACGACGGCGATGCCGCGAACCCCATCATCACTCTCACCCCGCGAAAAGGAAGCTCGGGCGCTGTTGACAGTCTGCAGCTCATTCATATCGATTCTATGGGCGTGACCACAGTGCGCTCGAGTACGGAACTCTCCCCATTTCTCGGCACCTGGGTTGAAGCGTACGAGAACATCACGTATAGCTCTCAGGGCCAGTACTCGATCGTGATCAACCGCCTCAGCGATGGCGAGACGCTCTTTTCATACTCGAACGACAACCTCGATCTCTGGCGCAACGGCACGACGGTAGTCAGGCCGAAGTGGGGCATTTATCGCAGCCTCACGCATCCCGACCAGCTCGCCGATGAACAGGTGCTCTTCGATCGCTTCTGCCTTGCGAAAGGTACAGACGACTGTCTGAGCGATGAGGAGCTGCCCGATTTCTCCGTGCGGGCCTTCTCGAGCGCGAACGCGATCCCGCCCGGCGCGACCGAGCGTTACGGTATCCGGGTCTCGACGGTGCGCGGCTTTAATGACAGTGTTGCGTTAAGCGTTACAGGTCTTCCAGACGGCGCAACGGCCGAATTCTGTCCCGATAGCATTACCGGCGGCTCGGGGCATTCGATTCTGCGCGTTCACACGTCCGAGACAACTCCGACCGGCGCTTACTCGCTCGTGATCTCCGGAATCAGCGGCGCACTGTCGCATGTCGCCGTTGTGCAGCTTGTTATCGAATAGAGGCGGCCGGCACCCCTCGATCGACTCGACTCGGCTGTAGGAGTCCTGACATCGCCGTGATGTGTATCCTCGGTTATGGCGCGCGGATGGCCCTACGCTCTGTTCTCGACTGTTCTTAGTCTGTTGTTGTTGCTTTTTGCGGATAGCAGACTGCACGCGCAAGACATTTCGCGCAGCCAAGCCCGCTCCCTCGTAATTAGCCGGTTCGGCATTGTGGCGACGAGCCAAACGGTCGCTTCACAGGCCGGCGCAGCGATCCTCGACCGGGGTGGAAGTGCTGGGGATGCGGCGATCGCCGCGAACGCCGTGTTGGGCGTGATCGAACCAATGATGAATGGCGCCGGCGGCGATCTGTTCGCCATTGTTTACGACGCAAAGGACGGCAAAGTTTACGGTCTCAACTCCAGCGGTTGGAGCCCGGGCGCAGCGACGATCGAATCTTACCGATCTCGCGCCGTCAACGGAGAAATTCCACCACGGAGCGTTCTTGCCGTTACGGTTCCCGGAGCGGTGGCTGGTTGGGAAGCGCTTAGTAAGCGATTCGGTAAGCTGCGGTTGGCCGACGTGCTCACTCCGGCGATCTACTTCGCCCGCAACGGTGTTCCCATCACGGAGTTTGATGCAGCGGTGTGGAAGGCTTCCGTCGCGCTTCTTCAAAAGCAGCCGGGTTTTCTCGCGACCTACGCACCTTCGGGACGTGCGCCCGCAAGCGGTGAGATTTTCCGGGACGAGCCTCTTGCAAAATCACTCGAGCTCATCGCCCGCGACGGCCGCAATGGTTTCTATCGAGGAGCAACCGCGGAGCGCATTGTCCACTGCTTGAACCAGCTTGGGAATCCCATGTCGATGCAGGATCTGGACGACTTCCAGCCGGAATGGGTGGAACCTATCTCAACGACATATCGCGATTGGCGCGTGTGGGAGCTTCCGCCGAACGGTCAAGGAATTGCGGCTTTGTCCATGCTCAACATCATGGAGGAGTTTCCGCTCGCCCGCTACGGCCATAACAGCGCGGAGGCGCTCCACGTGATGATTGAAGCCAAAAAACTCGCCTATGCCGATCTGATCAAATACGTTGGCGATCCCCGTTTTCGTAAGATTCCGGTCGAAGAGCTTCTCTCAAAGAATCTCGGCCGCCAACGCGCCAAGTTGATTCAGCCCAATACAGCACGGTGCACTGTGTTGCCGTCCGAGATCAGTTCGAAACTCAACGCCATTGGCAAAGATACAACATATCTGAGCGTTGTCGACCGGGAGGGCAACATGGTCTCTCTAATTCAGAGCAACTACAGCGCTTTCGGAACCGGCATTGTTGCGCCGGGCACCGGCTTTGTTCTCCACAATCGAGGCGCAAGCTTCACTCTCCGCCCTGGTGAGCCAAACAGCCTCGAACCGCACAAACGTCCGCTGCACACGATCATTCCTGCGTTTATGGAGAAGGGCGGAACAGAGATCGCCTTCGGCATTATGGGTGGTTTCAATCAAGCGCAAGCCCACGCGCAGTTTGTTTCGAACGTTGTCGATTTCGGCATGAACATCCAGGCCGCGCTGGAAGCCGCTCGCTTTACCAAGCTAACGTTCGAAGGCTGCGATGTAGCAGTGGAATCCGGCATTCCCGAAGGGGTGCTGGCTCAACTTAGAGCGAAAGGCCACCAGTTGCAGGTGTGCGGGAGATTTTCTCAGACCATGGGCCGGGGGAATGCCGTGATGCGCGACGAGCACGGCACGTTCTATGGCGCCTCCGATCCGCGCGGAGATGGCGAAGCGATTCCGCAAACTGCACCGTTCTTCTGAGTTTTTGTGGAAGGCCGGTATGCGCTACGGATGTTACGCTGAAAATTCAACGCTTTCCACATGAGTAGCTCGACCACTGTCAGCGCGCTGACGATTACGCTGCCCGATGGCAGCCGGCAAACGACGCCGCAGGGGACGACGCCGATGGATGTCGCGAAGTCAATCAGTCCGCGGCTCGCGGCGGACGCAATCGTTGCGCGCGTGAACGGAGAGCTGTACGACCTTACGCGTGCGCTTGAGTCCGATGCAAAGGTCGAAATACTCACGACCAAGAATCCGGAAGCGCTTCAGGTGTACCGGCATTCAACGGCGCACCTGCTGGCGGCGGCCGTCCTCGAGCTTTTTCCGGAAACGAAGCTCGGCATCGGCCCACCGACGGAGACCGGCTTCTATTACGACTTTCAGCGCGATACGAAATTCACCCCCGAAGATCTGGAGAAAATCGAAGCGCGCATGCGTGAGATTCAGGCGCGCAATCTGCCCTTCGAGCGGAAGTTGACGCCCAAACAGCAGGGACTCGAAAAGTATCGCGACGACTGGATGAAGCGGGAGCTTATCGAAGAGCGCGCCGGGGATGTTTTCTCGGAGTACACGCTCGGGCCGAACTTCATCGATTTTTGTCGCGGGCCGCACGTACCATCCACGGAAAAGCTCAAGACGTTCAAGCTGCTCTCCATCGCCGGCGCGTATTGGAAAGGCGATGAGCACAATCCGCAACTGCAGCGCATCTACGGAACCGCGTTCTTTACGAAGAAAGAGCTCGATGAGTATCTGAACCGGGTCGAAGAAGCCAAGCGGCGCGATCATCGCAAGCTGGGACAAGAACTCGACCTATTCAGCATTCAGGAGCTTGCGGGGCCAGGCCTCATCTTTTTTCATCCGAAAGGCGGGACGATCCGGAAGCTGCTCGAAGACTGGATGCGCGAGCAGTACCTGAAACGGGGCTACTCTATCGTTTTCACTCCGCACGTTGCGCGCGCCGATCTTTGGAAGACCTCGGGCCACTACAATTTCTATTCGGAAAACATGTTCAAACGCATGGAGCTGGACGATGCCGAGTACCAGCTCAAGCCGATGAACTGCCCGTTCCACATCCTTATTTACCGTGACCGCCTGCGCAGCTATCGGGATCTGCCCGTGCGACTCGGCGAACTGGGGACGGTGTATCGCTACGAACGTTCGGGCGTAATGCACGGGCTTTTTCGCGTGCGCGGCTTTACGCAAGATGACGCGCATATCTTTTGCACGCGCGATCAGATCGAGGACGAAGTTGTGAATTGCCTGCAGTTCGCCATCGACACGCTGCAGACGTTCGGGTTTACGGAATACGAGGCAGAGTTGTCGACCTGGGATGGCGGTGCGAGCGGCAAGTACGACGGCACCGCCGATCAGTGGGAGCTCGCCGAACACGCGCTGAAACGGGCTACTGAACGCCTCAACATGAAAGTGAAGATTTCACCGGATGAGGCCGCGTTTTACGGACCGAAAATCGATGTTAAGCTCGTGGACGCGATCGGACGCTTGTGGCAGCTTTCTACAGTGCAATTTGATTTCACACTGCCGCGCCGCTTCGGACTCGAGTACATCGCGGAAGACGGAAAGTCGCACCAGCCGCTAATGGTGCATCGCGCTTTATATGGCTCGATCGAGCGCTTTTTCGGCATTCTGATCGAGCACTACGCGGGCGCATTCCCGGTGTGGCTTGCGCCTGTGCAAGCAGTGGTGCTGCCCATCACGGACCGGCAGAACGAATACGGCAAGCAGATCCTGAAAACGCTGGATGCAGCGGGTATACGCGCGCAACTCGACGATCGCAGCGAGAAGGTCAACTTCAAGATTCGCGAAGCACAGCTCCAGAAAGTACCTTTTATGCTTGTGGTCGGCGACCGTGAAGCTCAAAGCGGGCAAGTGTCGGTGCGGAATCGCAAACACGGCGATCAGGGAGCCAAGAGCATAGACGAGTTCGTTTCGCAGATCACCGACCTGATCAAAAGCAAGGCTGTCGCCGAATGATCACATTGGCCATCGTTCCCGGATGCCTGTTTGCCGGGTCGATGGTCTACAGCGGTATGGTGGTCGTCGCTGCATGGCAGCACCGAAGGCGGTCTGCCGAACCACAGCCCGCCGGGCCGGAGATACCTATCTCTGTTTTGAAGCCACTCGCGGGAGTCGATGAGGGCCTTTACGAAAATCTCGAATCGTTTTTCCTTCAGCAGTACAGGACATTCGAGCTGATCTTTGCGGCACGGCATCGGGACGACCCGGCGGTCCACATTATGAGATCCCTGGAGCAACGGTATCCGGAGGTGCGGACACAGCTGATTGTGACGGGTGAGCCGCCGTACCCGAACGCGAAGGTCTTCAGCTTAAGCGTGATGACGGCTGCGGCTTCAGCGGACGTTTTCGTCATGAGCGATAGCGACATCCGGGTCGGGCGCGATTTTCTGTCCGGAATCGCTTCGGAAGTTCGGGGTGACAGTTACGATCTGGCGACCTGCCCGTACCGTGCCATTGGAGGTCGTACCATCTGGTCTCGCCTCGAAGCACTCGGAATGAATACGGAGTTCTGGGGCGGTGTGGTGGTGGCGAAACTGGTCGAGGGCGTGAGATTTACCGTCGGTCCAACCACGGTCGCAAAGCGCGAAGTTCTCGAGGCAGTGCCGTGGAGCACACTGAGCGGTTATCTGGCGGAAGACTTCGTCCTGGGCCAGCGGGCTGCCAACTTAGGCTTCCGTGTGGACCTTTCGCGGTGCGTGGTCGAGCACCGTCTCCCGACTGAAAACATGCGAGCGAACTTGTCGCACCGGCTGCGATGGGCGCGGAGCACGCGCCGCTCCCGACCTGCAGGCTATGTCGGCCAAGTATTCACGTATCCGCTTGCGCTGGCGCTGCTGCTGATTACCTGCGATTCTCGACTGGTGTGGCCGGTGCTGCTGGTCGGCGCAATATTTCGCGGGCTCTCGATTTATGCCATTGCGAAATGGGTGTTGCGCGACGCCTCGATTTTGCGCCGCAGCTGGATGTGGGTTGCCGTTCAGGACCTGTTGGGCTTTTTCGTGTGGATAAGCGGATTCAGCGGCAACACAATCCGGTGGAGAGATCGAAGATACCGCCTCAAAAGCGATGGAACGTTCGATCTTGCGACTTGACCGTTGTCGTTGATCGCGAGTTCGCGCTCCTTACGGGCTTCAGCCCACGGTGGTCTCCAGGCGTACTTGCGGGAAGACACAGTTTTCTTCGGTTCGTGCTCGGAAAACAAAAGGTCCCGCTAGAGCTGCGCCTGTGAGAGCGACCGCCGCCATCACCAATGCTGCTGAATAGCCGTTCCGGCCGGCGATACTTCCAGCGAGTAGGGAGCCTGCACCAACGAACAGGTCGTAAAACGCGCTGAGAACTCCGACAGCAGACCCGTGCTTCTGGGCGGGCGTGCGCCGCAAGACCGTGCAAGCGACCGACGTGAAGGGAAACGAGAAGCCGAAGCCAAGCAACCCAGCGGCGAGGATTGCAAGTGTCGGCCTGGGACCCGAGGCAAGCACCAGAAGCCCCGCGGCCATCGCTGCTAACCCGATATAGAAGGTAATTGCCGGCCGGATCCGATCCGGTAAACGACCGAGAAAGAAGCGCGAGAAAAGGGTAACGAGTGCATACGTTGAGAATGCCGCCGGACCCGATCCGCCGTGCTGTGCGAGGAACAGAATGAGAAATCCTGCGATGACAGGATAGTGTACGTTGACGAAGCCAACGGCAAGCCCTGCGCTTAGTAGAGACGAAGATAAACGCCGCGCTGGTCTGTATGCGGGTGCGGTCGGAAATCTTCTCGCACCAGCAGCGCGAGTCCGAATGCGGCCACGGCAGCGCCTGATTGAAAGGCAGCCGCGTGCGCGAACGTGCCGACCCAGTGTCCAATCACCGGCCCTGCTGAGATGCCGCCCCAGATACCGCTGCTAACGTACCCGAGCGCCTGCGCGCTACGCTCCACGCCCGCGAGCTCAACGGCCCAAGCGGCCGCGCCAGTATACAGGCACGCCTCGCCGAATCCTTGGAAGACGCGTCCGCCGTAAGCGCTTGCGAGTCCGGTGGGCATTATATAAACCGCGCCTGCGACGGCGCAGCTCAGCAGTCCAGTTAGGAAAGTGATTTTCCTGCCGCGCCGATCAGCTAAAGGACCTGAGAAGAACCGGCTTACCAGAGCGACGACGGAAAAGGTTCCGATGACGGCGCCGACCACTTGATCGGAACCCCGCAGGTCGTGCTTGACATGGGGCCCGAGAGCGGGCAAGACCGTGCCGATACCAACGAATCCCAGGAAAATCGCGCTGATCAGCAACCAGAAGCGCGCATCGAATTCACCCTCACTTGATCCCACTCGTGATTCAAGTGTACGAGTGCTCGGAATGCGTGTGCAACGAGGCAGCTCTTTCGAGGCACACGTTCCGGCGTGCCGGACGGAAGGTTCAAGCGCCCGAGTTAGCCGTTCTTGTTGGTATCGGCTTGACGCGCTTCTTCCGGTTCCTTTTCGTTGTTGATGGAGTAGTAGCCTTCGAGTGTCGCGTTGGAATCGGCGGCATCCTGCAGACTCCGCGCGGTGTGTTCAGCCTGATGCGGGCTGTCGACGAGGTTCTCTGGTTTTTCGTGTTCTTCTTGGGGCGGCATGAGAAGTAATCTCTGTGTGTGTTGACTCTAGCGGATGGGCCGGTGTTTCCGCCGGATAAGTAAGGCGCACCCCGTCCGCGCGCGCCCAAGGTGTTAAGGTGTGCGGTTTGGCGCTGGTTTCGCTCATAATGTCCTCCACTTCAATTCCCCGGACCAGCAGTGCATCTCCGACGAGCGAGCGGTGGCAGCGCCATGGAACAGCCTCTGCACACATGATGGCCGTCGTCTTTTCGCCTGCGATGGCGACGAGTTCCGCGAGAGCGCGTCGAAATTCGTTCGTCTGCATGTAATCGGCGTAGCCGCGAAACGAGTCGTTCTTCCAGCCCGTGTTTGGGGAATGCTTACGCGGACGTCTCAAGCCCCCGAGCGCCTTTAAGTGCACGTAAGCTATGTCGTGATTACGAAGAAATTGCTTCAGCGCATCCTGATCGTATTGCGGATTGCGTGCCGACCGGGGCACGGTGCGAATATCCGCGAGTTGCCGAATGCCAAACGCGTTCAGTATACGAACGAAATCCTCAGCTCCGCGAGTCGAGTGCCCGATCGTGTAGATGGTCGTCATCTGCTGGCGTACAGGTCACGGATAGTTGCCTCGCGGCGCCGGCGTAATGCAGTACTATGTCACCTTCCAATAGATCGAGTATGGCTGACCCACGCCGATGGTGTTGAACGGCACGAGGGTGACAGAAGCGCCCGCCTTGAAGGTGAGCGATTCCGGCGTCTTCCTTATCCATTCATTCGGATCGGACTTGATAGCGTGCAACTCGGGGACAGGCGGTGGAGGGTGCTTGTCGAACTCCGGTCCCATATGTCCGATCTCCAGATTCTCCGGAATTCCGGCATCGCCTAGCATGCCGGCAAGCAGAAGCGGCCCATAAAGGAACGCTTGTTGGGCCTGGTCATCAGGCATGGGTCGGGCGTACACAGACATGGGGAAGGTCACCTCAATCTGATCGCCGTTGCGCCAGGAACGAGTAATCACGAGATAGCTGCCTGGTCCCGCGGACAACTCCATCGGCTTACCGTTCAGCGAAACGGCCGGAAAAGCAGTTACCCAGGAGGGAACACGAATATTCAGCGCGAAGTGCTGCGGCGAGTCGAGAATGACTTCCAAACGCGTGCGCGGATCCTGTGGGAACTGATTCGTCTGCCGTAGGCGAATATGCCGCTCCTTCCAATCCAACTCCGATGGAATGAAGAGATTAACAAAGGCTGCGTCGCCGCTGTGAAAGTAAATACTGTCGGCCAACTTTGAGTACTCTTCCGCTCCGGTGCCATTGCAGCACCAGAAAGAATCTTCTGTCCCGAAAGTTCGCCATGATCCAGGGACGACGCCGAGGTAGTATTGCGTGTGCCCATTAGCGGTATCAATGGCGCCGAGCCGGTGATTATAAAGCAACTGCTCGTAATAATCGAAGTATCTTGGATCGCCTGACCACTCATATAGGTGTCGTGTTAGCTTCATCATGTTGTACGCACAGCAGCATTCGTTTGTCTTTCGTCCCTGCTTCAATTCTTGGGCCAGGTGATTTGGCTTAGTCAGCCAGCCTTCGTTATTGCTGGTACCCCCAGTAGCATATGTGCGCGTCTTGACCACCTCAGTCCAGAAAGCGTCGGCAACGTCATGAAACCGAGTATCACAGCTGATTTCATACCGGCGCGCGGCTCCAATCACCTGCGGAATGTGCGTGTTGGCATGCAGTCCTCGCAATTGGTCGCGGCGCAGTGCCAGCGGATTAAAGAAGCGTCGCTTTGTGAACCGGTCCGCAACCGCCGCGTAACGATTCGAGTCCGCCAATACGGCGAGGTTGTATAAGGCTTCACTCATGCCGCCGAACTCTTCGTCGAGCACCATCTGCATCTGCTGTTCGGATAATTGCGCGGTCCACGCGTCCGCCCAATCGGCCATGCCCGTTGCAATCTCGAGCGCCTGCCGGTTTCCGCAAAGCTGGTGCATGTCGATCATGCCCGCCATGATCTTGTGATACGTGTAGAACGGCGCCCACACCTTCTGGCGGCGCTTCAGGCGGTCGAATAACTCGGTCGGAAACGCGCTCAGGTATCCTGCGCCAAGCTTTTGCTGGCATTTTGCGAGCTCGGCAACCAGATAGTTTCCTTTTTCTCGAAGGTCGGCATCGTCGGTAGCTGAAAACATGAGTGCACACGCGGACAAGTAATGCCCAACGAAGTGCCCGCGCAGTTCACAATCCGGCCGCTCCCAGCCTCCGAGCGGCTGGGCCGTGGATGGCAGACCCGCATTGAGGCGAAAGGTGTGCAATAGCCGGTCTGCCGGGTATCGGTGCAGTAGCCTGCGGTTCGCCTCTTGCGCGTCATAGAACGCGCTCGGTTTCAGGCGGACTTGCCTTAGCGGAAACGGTTTCGCTTTGACACGCAGGTCGTGTCGAGCGAAGCTGGGCGGTTCATCGAATGGCTGCGTGTCGGGCAGAGTGCCCGCTTGCTCCCGAGGGGCGGCGGGGTCTCCTGGTACCGAAGCCTGGGTGATCGGGCGCGTTTCGTCGGAGTGCGCGACCGCTGCCCCAAGCGAGCCCGAGATGCTCAATTCTATAAAGATTCTTCGACTGAACGGATTCTTCATGGATGACAGGTGATGCTACCGAAACGCAGAAAGACCAGATCCGCCGGGGCACGCAGCCGGGCAACCTGGGACGCCGTTATTGAATTGTGGATTGGTGCGATCCACATAGTTAAACGATAACGTTGATACACGAGGAGTTCCGGGCCTTCGAAATCTGTGGAG
>JAFAQG010000260.1 GCA_019246575.1 Acidobacteriaceae bacterium | reverse complement strand
AAATGTAAACCAACCGAGATCGTAGTTTCGTAACGATCGGTGAGCAGCTTGACGCGCCGTGAAGTCGGAAGCTCGAAAACTGCTAAGTCCTTTTTAGAATCTGGAGCCGTTGACCGGGATTGAACCGGTGACCTCGTCCTTACCAAGGACGCGCTCTACCAACTGAGCTACAACGGCCCAAACCATAAATGGTGGACAGGGAAGGATTCGAACCTTCGTACCTCGCAAGGAGGGACAGATTTACAGTCTGTTGGCTTTAACCACTCACCCACCTGTCCGGTCCGACGAAACGAGGATAACATAGCAATCCCTCATCCTCTCTAATTTGTGGCCTGCAGGAAATCGAAGTCGCAGCCAAGATTTGCCTGAGTTACGTGCTCCAAAAACAGGCGGCCGTATCCTCGCACATACTTCGGCGCCTCTGGAACAAATCCCGCTTTGCGTCGCGCCAGCTCAGCCTCATGTACACACAGTTCGAGCCTACGATTCTCGGCGTCCAAAGCGATTTCGTCTCCGGTCTGAACCAGCGCAAGCGGCCCGCCAACAGCGGACTCCGGAGCGATATGCAGCACCACCGTGCCAAAGCTCGTCCCGCTCATGCGTGCATCGCTGATCCGCACCATGTCGTCGATTCCCCGCCTGAGCAGCGCTCGCGGCATTGGAATATGTCCCCATTCCGGAAATCCCGGCGCACCCTTCGGACCCGCGTTCTTCAGCACGAGAACTGAGTCCTTCGTTACCGGCAAGTCCTCGCGGTCGATCTGGCTGCGCATGTCTTCGTAGTTCGAGAAGACGAATGCCTTGCCGCGATGGTTCAACAGGTGAGGCGATGCGGCTGTCTGCTTCAATACAGCGCCATCCGGGGCCAGGTTGCCTCGCAGAATAAACGTTCCGCCTTCCGCATTGAGCGGCGCGTCTGTGGTCCGAATCACATCGCGATTGAAGCACTCTGAATTACTAACGTTCTCGGCCAGTGTTTTTCCGGTAACCGTCAACGCATCGCTATGCAGCAGTGGCAGGATCTCCCGCATTACGGCCGGAATTCCGCCTGCATAAAAGAAATCTTCCATCAAGTACTCGCCTGAGGGCTTCACATTCACAATGTAGGGTGTACGGCGCGAGATCGTATCGAAGTCGTCGAGCGTCAAATCGACGCCGAGCCGCCCTGCGATTGCGAGCAAGTGAACCACGGCATTCGTCGATCCGCCGATAGCCATGTCAACCGTGATCGCATTATCGAATGCCAGCCTCGTCATAATGCGGGACGGCCGCAGATCCTCCTCGACCATCGCGACAATGCGTCTGCCGCTCTGTTCTGCAATCGCCATCCGTCGCGAGTCCGGGGCCGGAATGGTGGCGCATCCAGTGAGCGTCATGCCGAGCGCCTCGGCCAGACTGGTCATTGTCGAAGCAGTGCCCATGACGCCGCAGTGCCCCGCGCTCCGCGCAATACCGCCCTCGATCTCTTCGAGTTCTTCCTCGCTCAACTCGCCGGTGCGAAACAGATCGAACAACTTGCGTCCATCTGTTCCCGCGCCGAGCGTCCGGTCGCGCCAGTTGCCGCGCAACATCGGCCCGCCTGGAACGACAATCGCCGGAATGTCCGCACTCGCAGATCCCATCAACTGCGCCGGGGTCGTCTTATCGCATCCGCACAGCAGCACGACACCGTCGATCGGATTCGCCGTGATGGACTCTTCCACATCCATCGCCATGAGATTGCGGTAGAGCATCGTGGTCGGCTTCATGTACATCTCGCCCAGCGAGATCGTCGGGAATTCGAGCGGCAATCCGCCCGCAGCCCACACCCCACGCTTTACCGCCTCCGCAACGGCTCGCAGATGCATGTTGCAGTTATTGAGCTCGCTCCACGAATTGCAGATGCCGATCACCGGACGACCGTCGAACGCGTCGCGGTTGAGTCCTTCGGATCGGAGCCACGCTCGCCGCGCAAACCCATAGTAGTCGGGACTGCGAAACCACTCCTGGCTTCGGAGTTTGCTTTTACCCACGGGTCTGGAGCGCCTTCTTCAAAAATACGAGTTGCCCCAAATGATACGAATTATGATTCGCAATCAGCAGTGCTTCTCTCAAGAGCGTTTGCCCTTGCCCGTGTTCGAATGATTTGAGCAGATCCTGCTTCTCGTCTTCGATCCAATCGCGCATCTCTCGCGCGTCTTTTTGGAACGAGCGAATGGAGTGGTCCCAGGCCTTCGCATCCGGTGGCGCGTCGGTAGCCGGCCAGTATCCTTCCGGCCATTCAGGCGACTTATGTTTCGGGTTTCGCGAAAACTCGAGAATGTCGTTCTGAGCGATGCGCATGTGCTCGAGCAACTGCCACGCCGTGTGCGGCGCGCCCGCGGGTTTCATGCCGCGCGTCTCCGGCGGAAAATCTTTGACGGCCGATTCAAACTCCACGTGCGCATGGCCCCCGCTCATCGCATCCAAAAGCAGCGGGCGCAATGCCGCGGACTCCTTCGTGTTCATGGAGATGAGTTTAGCTGGTAATTATGGGCAAAATGACCGGGGCCGGTCGGCGCGGCGATGAATTACGTAATTACTAAGCTCAGCGATGCGTTAGCGTATATCTCGGAATGGGCTATCGTCATGCGCAACACAGTACGTTCGTACTTAGTACTGAGGAGTTCGCATCTAACGAAATTCATGTTGACTCCCCCCGGGGGGACCTATTCTGGCTGCGCGGGCCGATGAACAGTTTAGAGGATGACTGCGTAAGCAGGTCCTCTTTCCGGGGATGCCATTGCGAGTGCTGCGACCATACTCATGCCCCTGTTTGTGGAGCCTGGCCGTATGCCGAGCTGCGCATTGGCTCGCGTCATCGTGCTCGTTCACGAAAGCTACGCCGATGGTGAGGTATCTCTTAAGTCAATATCCCGGAAAGTAAACATATCCGATAGACATCTCGGCCGCTTATTCACCCGGTGTACCGGATTTTACTTCCGTGAGTATCTGCGAGAGCTACGTATCCATCGTGCGGGGCAACTTTTGAAAAGTGAGGGCTATAGCCTGAAAGAGATCGCGGTAATGGTCGGCTATAACGGCATAAGCCATTTCGGACAGGAGTTTCGCCGGTCCACCGGAATTACGCCAAGCCAGTTCCGCGGCGCGCATACGGCCTACCGAAGCGTCGC
>JAFAQG010001041.1 GCA_019246575.1 Acidobacteriaceae bacterium | reverse complement strand
GCCTGCTCGTCCTGTATAAGACGCAAAACGCCCGCTGGTTCAAAGCGGCGCACCATCACCTGTTTCATGCCGTTCATGGTCGCAGTTTGCGGCCGTCCCCACCCGTTCGCATGAAATAGCGGAATGGTGTGCAACTCGACACCGTTGTCGCGCTCGTAATAAAACGCCGCGACGGCCAGCGCATGCAGATAGAGCGTGCGATGCGTAAGCATCACACCTTTCGGCGCACCCGTGCTCCCGCTCGTGTAAAACAGTTCCGCGATTTCGTTCTCATCAAATGAAAAATAGTCCGGCCGCTCGATTCGCCCGCGCGACAGTAATTCCTCGTATGCGATGTCGGCCTGCGGAACACGATCACCGATCACCACATAACGTTCAATTCCGCGGCATTTTGCCCGGAACGCCTCCATGCACGGCGCGAAATCGGGTTCAAACATCAACACTCGCGCGCCGGAATGGTTCAGAATTTCGACCAGCTCCGGCACGGTCAGCCGGACATTGAGCGGCATCACGACGGCACGCGCAAGCGGCGCGCCATAATAGCCCTCGAGCAGCTCGTTATTGTTGAAACTCAGGTAAGCGACCCGATCACCGGGCCGAATGCCCTCGGATTGCAGGCCGCCGGCGAGCCGCTCACAGCGCTCGCCGAACTCGGCGTAAGTGAACCGCTTTTCGCCGGAGATGATGCCTATTTTCTTTCCATATAGCTCGACAGCTCGGTAAAGAAAGCGGATTGGTGTTAGTGGAACCCGCATACGAACAATTCGCAGTGTATCTCAGATTACGTAACGCTCCCGAGCGAGCAGCCGGACCGCGATTTTTCGCCGCAATTCCACAGCATTTACCGGGTCGTAAACTGCCAAACGCCGGAGAACGGACATATTTTGTCTCAAGGTTGCAGGCTCGGCACATGCACCTAGCACACTTCGCGCCGCAATCTCAATTCGCGCCATAGCGTCGCGTAGAAACACGGCAACGGTATCACCCGCGATCATTGCCTTACCCGCCCCTCCCAGTTTCCGGCTTCGCAGAAGGCTCGATTCCATTGCGAACGCGTCCATAACGATATCCGCAATGTTCATCATCGTTTCCTGCTGCTCTTCGAGCGCAGTGCCGTGCCGCTGATACGCGAGCGCAATCGTGAGCAGTGCAATTTTTTTCGCATTCCGTACCAGCCGCATCTCTTCGTCTGCATCTGTCGCCGCGCCTCCGCGGCTCTGAACTTCCGAGATGAGAGACTGAACCGCCGGCATCAGCGCAAGCTGTCCGCGCGCGGCACGTTTCAGTAGCATCCCCGGAATCAGCAGCCGGTTAATCTCGTTCGTGCCTTCAAACAGCCGGTTGATTCGTGAATCGCGGTAAGCGCGTTCCACCGCATAATCCTGATGAAAACCGTAGCCTCCGTGAATCTGAACGCCTTCGTCCACCACGTAATCTAAAGCTTCCGATCCATAGACTTTTACGATCGAGCATTCCGCCGCATACTCCTCAACAGCCTTCAGCATGGCTTGCGAGGCGTCCGGCCGCTCCCACGAAAAGTCCTCCAGCCGGCTTTGAATCAGACCTACAACACGCCACGCAACCGACTCGGCTGCGAAAATCCTGATTGCCATTTCGGCGAGCTTATGTTGAATCGCGCCGAAATCCGCAATCGAGTGCCCGAATGCTTTCCTCTCTTTCGCATATCTGAGCGAGATTGCCAGAACATCTTTTGCCCCACCAACCGCAAGCGCTCCCAATTTCAGCCGGCCAATGTTCAGAATGTTGAACGCGATAATGTGCCCGCGCCCGATTTCACCCAAAACGTTCTCCACCGGCACGCGCACGTTCTCAAGATAGACGGCGGTTGTCGAGCTGCCCTTAATGCCCATCTTCTTTTCTTCAGCGCCGCTGCTCACACCGGGATAAGCCCGCTCGACGAGAAAAGCCGTGAACTTCTCTCCATCAAT
The DNA here is from genome assembly GCA_019246575.1 of Acidobacteriaceae bacterium. The sequence continues at coordinate 3,617 of JAFAQG010001041.1, read as the reverse complement.
CTTGGCGAACACTGTAAAGAAATCGGCCGAGCCTCCGTTTGTGATCCACATCTTCTGCCCGTTCAGGACGTAGTGTGTGCCATCGGCGCTCAAGTCGGCCCGTGTACGCGCAGCGAGCGCATCTGAACCCGCGTGCGGCTCAGTTAGTGCGTAGGCCGCAAGCATCTCGAGTCTGGCCAGTTTTGGCAGATATCTCTGCTTCTGCTCTTCGGTTCCGAAATAGAGCAGCGGCAGCGTGCCGATTCCGGTATGGGCGCCGTGCCACGCGGCATAGGAACCATCGCGGCCCAGATGTTCGGCGGCAATCAATGCAGACGCGAGATCCATCTCCATGCCTCCGAATTTTTCCGGAACGGAGATCGCCGTCAAACCAAGTTCAGCAGACTTCCGCAGCACCTTTACCGCGACGCCGGGTTCCTGCTGCCGAATCGCCTCCAGGTTCGGCTCCACTTCTTTGGCCCAGAACTCATCCGCGGCACGCGCAATCGCGAGATGTTCCTCGCTCAAATCTTCCGGCGTGAAGATCGCCTCGGCCGGCGTTTCTTCAATTAGGAATGCCCCACCCTTCGTCCCCGCCGAAGCCGAACTTAGTACCGCCATTTATCCCTCCTCGTCGTGCGCCTCTCCCCCATTGCCGGTAACGAGAGCCGTTCGCAGCCTGGCGCGCGTTTCCTCAGGTATCGGAATTGCGCGCCCGGTCTTCGAATCCACACACGCCACAACCACTGTGCCGTGAGCCGCAAGCTCGCCCGATTTCAGTGTCCGAAATTCGAATCGAGCCGATGAACGCCCGATATTTCTTAAATACACCTCAATATCGATAATGTCATCGTGCCTTATCGGAACCTTAAAATCGCATTCGACGTGAACTCGCGGAAACGAGTATCCCCCATGCGCGGCGTAAGTTACTCCGAGTTTGCGCAGAAATTCAATTTCGGCCGATTCGAAGTAGCGGAACATCGCCGTGTAGTGAATCCGTCCGCTTGCGTCCGTATCGATGAACCGAATGCGCGTTTCAAAACGGAATGGCTCGGTGGCCCGCATGACAACAGCATCGCATTCGAACCCGGCTACAGAGCCCGCCTGAACCGCACTGCCATATAGGGTTTGCCGGGTAGCTTTACCGAAAACTTTCCTTTGTATGTCCCGTCCACTGCCTTTATCGTCATTCCCCAAGGGTCGATAACTTCCGCCCTATACGCTTCCGTATCTGGCAGGTGAAACTCATAAGCAGCCGGCTGATGATAATCGAAATAATACAGATAGTACGTGTTCGGTTTTGCCAGGCAGGGATAATATGGGTCCGGCGGCGGGTTGAGCTGCAGGGAAGCGGCTTCTTCGAAAACGTTTCGTAGAAACGCAATTCGCTTCGGGCTCTCGCCTGACAGTGATCCTCCTTTCGATGTCCAGGCCACGCCCGCATTGTCGTGGTATGTCTCTCCATGCCCCACGTACGCTCCCGAAACCATTCCGATCCAAAACCGCCGCATCATTTCGTGCCCGGAGAGGTTACCCCAGCGCCTGTCGATATCGCCTTCGTACTTACATTCGTCGAAAAGAATGGGCTTGTTGTACTCCCCAAGCCACTCGGCCGTCTTCTCGAACGCATCGCTCTGCAGGCTCAAGTGCGTCACCCACGGTTTCGAATAGTCATAAAAAACCTTGCTGTAGTGGATTGACCGTAAGTGGGCGTAGGGATCCGCGTGCGCGACAATTCGAAAGAAGTTATCCCATTCCGGCTGATGTTTCGTCTTTACGAGGTCAAATTCGTTCGCAATCGACCACCACACATTCCGGAACGCCGCAAACCGTGCCACTACATAGCGTAGATATCGTTCATTTACATCCGGCGGCATATTTCCGTAGCCCAAGTGATCATACGGATGAAACAGAATCAGATCCGCCTCGATCCCGAGCTCGCGTAAATCTTTAATCCGCTGGTCGAAATGCTGAAAGAATTTGACATCGAACCGGGTCAGGTCATTTTTCCCCGAAGCATCTCGCTCGAACGGAAATCGTTTCGGATCCTTTTCGGTCGGCAGAATGCACATCCGCACCTTATTGAACGGAGCGCCTCGCAAGCTTTTCAATGTCTCCTGCTCGAGTTCTTCCGCCTGATGAGCCCACGCGTAGCACGTCGTCCCGACCGAAACGTGCGGAGCGCCATCTGCATAACAGAGGTGATGCGGTGGTCTGACCTGAACCGGACCATGATTAATACCCGAAGCTCTACTGCAGACAAACGCTCCTTGACGCCCGTCCAATTCACGTGAGTTACTCCGCGTTGTAAATGACCATTCTCCCAGGGCGTCGGGCATGAACCGCAACCGATACATACCCGCACCGTCGTAGAAACCCTCCACTGGAACAATTCGATTCTGAAGCCGGAATTCCCCCGCGATGTGAACCTCTACAAAGGGATTTCCACTTACTGGTCCTTGAAAGCTGGCCTCGTAAACCGTCCACTGCTCGACAGTTTCCGTATTCGCGCTACTCACAGCAGCCGCGGCCAGCGGCCCCGCCGATTTCAGCAACCCCCTCCGGGACAATCGCCTCATGTTCTTTTCGCCGGCGCGGACCATTGCATCGGCGTTGTCTGCGTCAAAACTGCAGCCTCAACCCCATCTGCACCTGCCTCGAGCTGTTTGCCTGCGAAGTGATCGTGGCAAATGCCGGCGATGTGGGACTCGTATTTGCCGCGCCAAACTGCGGCCGGTTGAAGCTATTAAAAGTCTCGAACCGGTACTGCAGCCGCACTCGCTCCGTTATGAGAAAACTCTTCATCATCGACAAGTCTGCGTTATTTGCCCCATCCGATCTCAAATTATTGAACATCGTCGAAAATGTCCTGTAATTATAGGCGTTCGGCTGATCCGCGGTAACTCTGTCGAATTGAGTTACGTCGAAAGCATGCGTCAGATTCCTCGGTTCGGGGTTCAGCGGCCCGCCATAATAAACGACGTTACCCCAACTGAGCGGCGCGCCCGACTCCCACAGATAGATCGCGTTCAGCGTCCACCCACCCACGATCGCATTTACAACTCCGTTCGCATGGCTCAAGAGCCTCGCGCCGCGCCCGAACGGTAGCGCATAAGTGCCGGTAATCACAAAATGGTCCGGGAAATCCGAGGATGTCTCCTGGTATACTAGCGGTCCGCCTGACTGCAATGGGCTCGCTTCCAACTGCCTCGAGTGCTCGTAGTTGATGTTGAACTGCAAGCCGTCCGAAAATCGCTTCGTTAATCTGACCGCTAGCATCTGAAACCAGGAGTACGCGCCAGGAACTAACTTCTGAGTAACGGATGAATACGCGGGAAGAGGTCCCAACAGGTTCGCAACACTCGTGTTGGCGGCGTTCAGATTTGTTCCTGGCAGCAGCCCGCTGAAAGGATTGGGCACGCTCACGCTCATCGCGGTAGTCAGCGCGTTATCCCGGTACGGTAATCTCGACAGATACTGTATCGGTGGAACCCCGCCGCACCCGCTGTTGCTAACAGCCGAGCTTAGGCAGTTACTGTAGGACAAATCCACCTGGTGATCGCCGATATACCCGACGTCCAGCATCAGGTTCCTCGCAAGTTGCTGCTGTATATCGAAGCTCCACCGCTCGCTGTACG
>JAFAQG010000945.1 GCA_019246575.1 Acidobacteriaceae bacterium | reverse complement strand
TGTGCCCAGCAGCGTACCCCCGACGAGCACTTTGCGAAGGACAGTGAAAGACGCAAGCATCACATTTTCCCCTAGCGGAATGTAATTTGCGCAACTAGTATACTCCTGTTTCGATTTCGGGGTACCCCGCACTTTTCCGGTCCGGGGGCGACCAAGATTCGAGAAGAATCGCGACCTTGGAAATCGCGAATTGTGCGATTTCACACGACCGCGGCAGCATGACCCACGCGACAGCGCACAATCGTGGGCACCGGTCGGACGTCACGTGAGCCTCACATGATGCTCTCTGCGCACCTCCGCGCCTTTTACCGTTATGCCGGACGCGATTGCCGCCCTGATTCTCGCGTTGTCCGGTTCTCGCTTGAATGCGTCCGGATTCGTGAGGCACGCGCGTAATCGATGTTCCCTCGGCAGATACGAAATCACTTCCTCTAATTGCGCGCCGTTTAGCACAACCGAAATGCGCCAGAACTCGCTCGGGAGCTTTGTCGGGTCGGTGAGGATCAGCGAGTCCTGACTATTCTTCCGCAACGAAATCGTGTTGAGGCGGCCCTTCATCGACTTAATGTTCCGGCTCGCCATAAAGAACTTGAGCAGGCCTTTGAGCCGCTCGACCCGATTCTCGGCAGCCGATTTCCTGACCGCCAGCCGGTCGATTTCCGCTCTGGCATTTGCGGCTTCGAACTCAAGCGCATGAATGTAAGTTGCGATGTTATCGACCTTCTGCCCGAATGCTTCGCAGTATTCGAGCACGGCCCGGCGCAGCTCTTCGGGTATCTCACCGTCGTTTTCCGATGCCGCTTCGACTGCTGAATCCATCAGCAGGCATAGCGATTCATCGAGTTCGAACAGAGACATGGTCTTCGAAAGCGCCTGCGGACCGGTCCGCGTCGGTGGGGATTCCGGTGCAACAGAGGCGAGGACAGTCGATGATTGTGAAGACTCCAATGCCGATGTATCGGGGCACATGAAATAACTCCTCTTTGGTTTGCGAGATGTTTTGGGGTGGAGATTAATCGGGCAAGAGCACCCGATCAAAAGCAAAAACTCAGCTGGTCGACACGTGATTGCCGCTGGGTAGCAGCGGTGCCGGGAACTGCATCGCGAGCTACCATCGCGCGCAAGCCAGTCCGGATGCGGAACCGATGACACATCGATCGAGAGAGGCGCGGAACCTGGACGGAAATTCCTCCGATGCTGCAGCAAGTTCCATATCGCAGCTGCGCGCTCGCCGATGCGACATCTGGGCTAGTTCTCTTCGACGGCCATGCTTTCTCGGGCTGTGGCCAGGGGAGTGAGGCCGGCTCTCCATGTGTCAACGCAGTTTCATTGGCCATGAATGGGTGCGCGTCTTAGGGCGAACGGCGCGAGGCCGAGATTCAATCGCGCATCATGCCTGGAGGGAAAGCCGCAATGCTCGCCCGCGCTCGAAATTCGAAATGATCTGTCGGAGCGAAGCAGCAAAATTAACCAAGTTGTGTAATGATGCTCGACACGGGATAGGCGAATGTGCGAAAAATCAATTGACGAGCCCTAAAGCTGGGCCATAAACTAATGCACTGCCCGCAATGCAAGGCCGTCCTTACGGACTCAAGGCCTGACTCGGAATTGCTCGAAGTCGCGAAATCTCGCGAGTTGCAGTTCTACTGCGGCACCTGCGATCTGATATGGATCCCAACACCTGAGGAAAACCGGCGAATTATCTCCAGACTACGGCGGCAGTGGCGATCCGGGACAGCGGAAAGCCACGAGCGCTGTCTGCCGGAAATGATCTCCGGCGCGGGTTAACGACACAGAAGCTACGAATGTCTCCTCCTCCCGTGATCGGCGAACTGTCGTGTCGGGCTTATGATACTCGGAGGAGTCAGTGCGCAGATTCCCTCAACGGAAGCGGTGCTACCCCATTTATGAACTTCGCGACGGCCTTGCCGATGATTACGCTCTTCGCGTTCATCACGCCTGCCATCGCTGATGCCGCCTCTGGCTACTGCCGCGATAATCTCAGCCGGACAGGAGAAGCAACGTATCTGTGTGTGAATGAGGACGCGGTGATCTTCAACTCCGAGTCCGTTGACTACTCCTGGTACACATTCATCAGTCCGTACCTTATCTATAAATGGAATCAGGATCAGTACGGCACGAACTACGTGCGGGTGCCATTGACCCGCGCCGCGGCGTATCGATCCTGGGCCGGCGCACGTCCGCTCGGGATTATGCAACATCCGACGGGCATTTTCCTGGTTTATGGACCGCAGCCGAACGTTCCCAGCCGCATGCACGTACGATCTCCTGGCGAGCGTAATCCCCGGTGCAAATGATTTCGCCTGCTGGCCGATAGCAGTCTCGGGCATTGCGCCAGCGTTGGTTCATGCGCTCTCCTTTCGATGGTTCGAGTGCCGAGGCAAAATGTGGCGATAGAATCACGCGTTGAATATGAAAGTCGTATTTCTGCTGCTTTGCCCCGTGATTCTGAATGCCGATTCGTTGATCTTGAAATCCGGCACTGCGGTCTCCGGCACGTACGCCGGCGGCGACGCCAGATCCATTCGATTTGTGGTTGGGGATCAGGTCAAAGTTTTTTCGATTAACGACGTCGACCGCCTCGTATTCGAGAGCGGCACAGCGGTTTCAGAGGGACGAAGCTCGGCAAATTCGACCCGCGATCGTAGCGGGGCCGAAGAGTCCTCGACGGTTTCGGCCCCCGCTGCCCCGGAAAAGCAGCGCAGATTCTGCGAGCTGATGCAGGATTACCGTGCTGCGAACATGCGATATACAAACGAGCCGAACCCGATCAAGCGGGCAGATATGCGCAAACCGGATCCCTATGATTGGGAGCAGCGCATTGTCGACGTGTTTGGCGCGTCGGGGCGTTTTGACAAGTGGACGGGCGCCGTCCGTTTTCATGTCGACGGTAACCACATCGCGGTTTCGTTCTTCCCCGAGTGCGAGAAATTTCCGCAGGGGGTGGAATTTGCGACT
>JAFAQG010000937.1 GCA_019246575.1 Acidobacteriaceae bacterium | reverse complement strand
TCGCCTTTACGGTTTTCCGCGCGACTGGCGACTCTACCTCACTTTTTTCGTGCACGACCTCGGGTATGCGGGAAAAAACAACATGGACGGCCCGGAAGGTGAGGAGCATGTGCATCTGGGCGCCAGTGTCATGCGCCGCCTCTGCGGCCGCGAATGGGAAGAGTTTACGCGCTGCCACTCGCGCTACTGGGCAAAGAAAACCGGCCGCCCCTATTCCCGGCTGTGCGTGGCCGATAAGCTTGCGTTTGTCCTGACGCCTTTGTGGCTCTACATTCCGATGACGCGCTGGACGGGTGAACTTGCCGAGTATATGCGGCGCGCGCGGTTCTCGCTCGACGATATTCGGAATCTCGAGCCGTGGGAAGCTCGCTGCCTCGAAAGCGGAGACGAGCACAGCTTTCTGGTCGGTTTGCGTTCCTACACGAAACGCTGGGTCGAACATCATCGCGATCTAGCGGAAGATCACTGGACGATCGCGCGTGATTGGGCGCGTGGCGAAGAAACGAGCGCCGGGGTAGTCCGCTAAGCGAGCCGCCGGCGTTCAGAAGGGAAATTTATTTATGACGACTACGGTCGAAGTGACGCCCACAGGCGAGCGGCTTCGAAACAATACCGGGCTCGGGTTTTGCCGCCATTTCACACAGGAGACAGATGATGCGGAACACGAGCTGAGATGGGAACTGCGGACCGCAAGCATCACCGATGCGAACGGCACCGTGATCTTTGAACAGCAGCATGTGCTGGCGCCCGCCGCTTGGTCGCAAACTGCCACGAATATTGTGGCCAGCAAGTATTTTCATGGCCGGCTGGGATCGCCGGAACGCGAACAGGCGGTCGGCCAGCTCGTGGCGCGTGTCGTGGATACGATCACGGAATGGGGGCAGAACGACGGCTATTTCGATGGAGCGGAATCGGCTGCCAATTTCCGGCTGGAACTTGCGCATGTGCTGCTCCATCAGAAGGCGTCTTTCAATTCGCCGGTATGGTTCAACGTCGGTGTTTCCGAGCCGCGCGGCTATGGTTTCGTCTACGATCGCGAGCAGGATGCGATTCGTCCGCTGCGAGACGGCGAGAACCGGCCGCAGTGCTCGGCCTGCTTCATCAACTCTGTCGCAGACCGGATGGAATCGATTCTCGATCTCGCCAAGACCGAAGGGATGCTCTTCAAATACGGGTCGGGCTCGGGAGTCAATCTGTCCACGCTGCGCGAAGAGGATGCTCCTCTCTCGGGCGGTGGCAGAGCTTCCGGTCCGCTCAGCTTCATGAAGGGCCTCGACGCTTTCGCGGGCGTCATCAAATCCGGCGGCAAAACGCGGCGTGCTGCCAAGATGGTGGTGCTCAACGCTGATCATCCCGACATCGAGAAGTTCATCTGGTGCAAGGCGAAAGAGGAGAAGAAGGCACACACACTCATCGACGCCGGTTACGATTCGTCGCTCGACGGAGATGCGTACAGCTCGATTTTCTTCCAGAACGCAAACAATTCCGTGCGTGTATCGGACGAGTTCATGCGCGCCGTCGAAGCGGACGGGAATTGGTCGACGCGCAGCGTCAGCACTGGCGAACCGGTAAAGACCTGTCAAGCGCGGGAGTTGCTCCGCCAAATGGCCGAAGCTGCGCATCAGTGCGGCGATCCGGGCTTGCAGTTCGACACGACAATCAATGATTGGCACACCTCGAAGGTAAGCGGCCGAATTAACGCCTCGAATCCGTGCTCCGAGTACCTCTTCCTGGATGATTCGGCGTGTAATCTCGCCTCGCTCAATCTCCTGCAGTTTTTGACTCCAGATTGTCGCTTCGATGTAGCGGGATTCCGGCATGCGGTCGATACGCTGATCCTGGCGCAGGAGATCTTGGTCGATCGGGCCAGCTATCCGACGGCAAAGATTGCGCAGAATTCGCATGATTTCCGGCCGCTCGGTCTGGGCTACGCCAACCTAGGCGCGCTGCTCATGGCACTCGGGTTACCGTACGACAGCCATCGCGGCAGAGCTTTTGCGGCCGTTGTTACGGCCGTACTCGGCGGGCAGGCGTATCTGACGAGTGCTCGCATTGCACAGGCGATCGGATGCTGCGCTGGTTTTCCGCAGAACCGTGAGTCGTTTCTTCATGTGGTCAATAGGCACGGATTTGCTATCCGCAACGTCGAGGAGGGGGAGTCGAATTTCGAGCTTCTCTCTGCCGCGCGCGAGTGCTGGCGCGAAGCATACTGCTTAGGACGTCGCGTTGGCTTTCGAAACGCGCAAACAACCGTGCTCGCCCCGACCGGCACAATTAGTTTCATGATGGACTGCGATACCACCGGTATCGAGCCCGAGCTCGCTCTTGTAAAACACAAGAAGCTTGTCGGCGGCGGCAGTATTCGCATCGTGAATGGCACTGTCTCGCGTGGCCTGATGCGTCTCGGGTACACGCCGGAGCAGGTCGCCGCGATCGTTCGCTTCATCGATGGCGCCGGCACCATCGAGGGTGCGCCGTATATGAAGGACCAGGATCTGGCGGTGTTTGATTGCAGCCTGCGGCCCCAAAACGGCGAGCGCTCCATCGAACCGCGCGGGCACATTCGCATGATGGCCGCGGTCCAATCGTTTGTTTCGGGCGGGATCTCGAAGACCATCAATATGCCGGAAGCGTCAACGGTAGTTGACGTCTTCGATGCCTATGTGGAAAGCTGGCAACTCGGGCTGAAAGCCGTGGCGATTTACCGCGACGGCTCGAAGCGCGTCCAGCCGCTCAGTGCAGGCAGCCCTGCGCCCCAGGAAAAAGTACTTCCTGCTACACCACAGCCGTCCCGCCGCAAGTTAACCGATGAACGGTTGTCGATCACGCATAAGTTTTCGATTGCGGGACACGAAGGCTACATCACCGTCGGTCTCTATCCTGATAACGCACCGGGTGAGATCTTCGTCTCCATGAACAAGGCGGGGTCCACCATTTCGGGCCTGATGGATACGATCGCCGTTTCCGTCAGCATCGGGCTGCAGTACGGTGTTCCGCTTTCGTTCTTCGTCGATAAGTTCAGTCACGTACGCTTCGAGCCGAGCGGCTGGACCGGCAATCAGCAGCTGCCGTATGCGAAATCGATCATCGA
>JAFAQG010000905.1 GCA_019246575.1 Acidobacteriaceae bacterium | reverse complement strand
ACGCGAGTGCCTGGTGCGGTGCGGGCGATCTGTCGCTTTCTTTCAGTTTTGAATAGGCCGACGCGGCTTGGTCGTATTCGCCCATCTCCAAGAAAGCGTCGCCGATGATCGCGTACGGCGACATATCCCCTGTGCCGAATGTTAATGCCTTCTGGGCATATTGCAGCGCGTCTTTAAACCGATGTTCTGCGAAGTAGACCGACGCCAGATGCACGGTAGCCGATATTGCCTCGCGATGCGAGGACTCTAGCTCTAGAGATTTCTTTAGGGCTCTTTCGGCCAAATCGTAATAGTTGATGTCTCCGGTCTCGCGTCCTTTTCGGATGTAAGCCGTTCCTAACTTGTCGTAATTGAAGAAGTCATCCGGATCGCGGGAAATCTTCCATTGATAAAACTGGATGACGTTATCGGTTGAGTTCCGCTGAGCGCGTACGCTCGGAATGTTCGAAGCGCAGAAGAGTATGACAGTCGTTATCCGCGCATACGTCACGGCAGAAGTACCCCCCAGCTCAAGTCAGCGCGAGTCGGGCTATTGCTGCACTGGGAATCCAACCGTTCCTGGATCTCCCGGAAGTGGGTGAGGATTGGCGAGGAATGGGAACGCGGTGCTAAAAGCGCGATCGTTTCCGCTCGTCGTTAAGTCCGCCACGTCGGAGTCTGGCTTAATGAAATCGGTCCCCTGGAGAACGATCAGAACACGCCGATCGGGGCACGAGGGCAAAACCGAACAGTCGAGAGCCGCACGGCTGGCCGTGGGCCCGCTGCCTGGAAGTCCCGATCCCGTTGGGAATTTGACATCGGCTAGTTGGCGAAGAAGCCGCAAAGCGATATCGACGGCATCGTCTCCCAAACGCCTGCCGTTCTGCAATCCAAACTGCCCGAGGGCAAGATTCGCAGGCTCGAGGTCCAGATCCAGACGCAGAACATCGGGCAAGAGTGCGATTCGCAGCAGATCCCGGCTGGTATTGACGAATGTGGAAGGCAGCAGCAGAGGCGCTCCGTTCGGCAGCGCCGTGACCCCGACCGTATTTAGCACGACTGCGCGATTGGCGATCGTATTTCCAGTGCCGTCGTTATCAGTCGTGGTCAGCGCGTCCGGTACAAGTGACGAGTAGTTCGCCACGTCATCGGAAGGTACGGTGAAATTGATTGTGTCCTTCAGAGCGGAAGTACCGAACACGGTATTGAATGCCTGCTGGCCCATGCGCTCGAATTGCACGAAGATCTGCGAATTTGCCCCGCCCTGCACCTCCACTTGTGGTCGGCTTACCGTCGCCCAGACGTTGATCCTGGAGCTGAAACCGCGAACCATTGCCTTGGGGAGTTCGACTGCGATGGTTGAGAGATTGAACCCACCGAAGGTGTCTACTCCGCTGGTCCCATCGGCTCGCACGGGACGTCCCCGCAATGCACCCAAAGCAGGGCTAGTCACCGCGCGAAAGACATCTTGGGAGCCATTCAGAATCCTTGTGAATTGTGAGAAATCGAACACAAACGGATCGTCGCGTAATCCCGTAAACACTTGAATCTGGCCGCTGCTATCGGTGAGGATCTGCCCGGTCGAACCCGACACCGTGGGAGTCCCGGTCAACCGCACGGCTCGAGCGCCCGTTATGGGAGGCGCGGCCGGCCCAAACACCTGCACAGTTTGTGGCACACCAGTACCGGTAAACTGAACCTGAATAACTAAGTCCTCGATGGCGTCGCCAGTATTATCAACTTTGAACTGATAGAGAAAATCGGGCGAGTAGCGATAAGTCGAACTGGATCCAGGCACGGCGAAGGGATTCACGTTCATAACTAGGACCAGCTTGGAAGCGTCGTTCGGATCGAGGAACGCGAATACGTCGGTAATGTCGCCCTCCGGCAATCCATCCACCGTTGGAGCATCCCGGTGATCCGCTGCCCGAAGAGAAGCGGACGTACCAAACATCAGGCTTGCCACCAAAACGACCAACGACACGCGATTCACCGCACGGTGTAAATCCATCGAGCGCAACATTTTTATCTCCTTTTCTCTGCAGTGCTGCACGAGTGACGGCCTACCTTACGGGTCAGGCAAGCGTTACTCACGGTTACGCATGCGGGGTCTCGCGAGCGCTCTTCGTGAAGACCGTCGCGGCGAAACCCATCAATGCAAAAGCAAATAGTAAGACACTCGCAGGCTCAGGAACGGCTGAAGCGGTGCTTGCTCCGACAATATCCAGCTCAAAATTCCCGTTCCGCTGGTTGCATGCTACGTCCAGAAATCCGCCCTGGACGCCGCAAAGCAGCGGACCCGTGAAGTTACCGGCGCCACTTTCCAGAAATCCATCCGCGAGGTTCAACCCGTTGGGAATGTTGAAGTACTCCGTAACCGCCAGGAGATAACTCCCGCTGCCGAGAGTGCCAGTTAACGATGCATCCCCGCACAACCCCGTCACGACATCGAGATTGCCCGGAGGACAACTCCCGGCGACCGTGAAATCGATCAGCGTCCCCGAGCTGGAGAAAAGCGAGAGTACCGGGGCAAAACCGCCGCGTGGAATCGTCTGGCCGAGAGCATCGACGCCACCGCCGTACGACCAAGTCTCGACGGTTACTGCTGACGGGGCGGCCACAGTAAATCCAAACAGCTGCACGTTGTCATCTTGTTGGAACGTTCCTATGAACGAGAACGAATTCGCCTTCACAAGAGGGGCGAAAGTTATCCCCAGCAGGAGCATCGGTAACGCAAACGTACTCTTACGGCTCGCCACCTTGGTTTTCTCCTAATTCATTGAACTGATCTTTACCCTTCTCGGCCGGCCTCATTCCCTTTGTGCAACACAATATATGTGCGAACTCACGCCGCAGTTGTCCTAGAGCGACGATCTAAGCGTTTATTAAAATTCGGCAGAATGGATTATATCCGGAGAGTTGAAAGTAATCAATGCAGATTGAGTTCAACCATGATCACTCGGAGTACTAACGGGGATAGTACCGCTGACCGCGTGCGGGACTGAAGCGTCCGGGGCTTGTCTCCATATATCGGCTGCGCCGCGGCGGCGCCCCGAACCGCGCCGCGCCCGACGGTTTTCACAAAACTTTGACTCCTACCGCCGCGCGTGATCTTGTTCTCCCCTGCCTCAAT